>CAYORE010000001.1:0-3778 GCA_964406325.1 uncultured Bdellovibrionales bacterium
AGGAGAGGAGTTCGTTACAAGTATTGCATAATATTGCGATGTTTGTGGCTTTGATAATTTAATAAAAAAGATAAGTGGAGGATAATATGGTAGATACGGCAGGGACAGTTAAAATCACAATCGGACAAAAAATGATTTTTCCCACCAAAAAAATGATCGGTTTATGGGAAAAAGAAATTGTAAAGCTTGAAGAGTATCTTGCAGGTGACGATACTCTTGAGTACTGGAATATTGATTCATATATTGCATTTCACAAAGGTCTTACGACCTTTGATGAAACTATCTGCGAAGAACTATCGTCTTGGGGATTTACATCCTTGGGTAACACCCTAGGACTTGCCTGGATCCGGCAGATTTATTTGCCAAGAGTAAAGGCAAGCTGTTTATTGAACAGATAAATACTTTTTAAGGAGGAGGAAATGTCAGGAGCGAAAGATGTAGAGGCACTATTGGTTTGTGTCTCGTTATCAATTGTTGCCACGGGTATACTGGTAATTATTGTCATGGGTGTAAAGCATATTGTCTGGGAATGGGTGCAGCGTCACCCATTCTGCGATAAATGTGGAACTCATGGAAAGAATGTTGAGCCAATACTTCTTGGCGGTATGCACACTAGTTATGTCATGTGTGCTGACTGCCGGTCAGAAAGTACTGTAGGACCCGGGGAATATCATTGGGCATGTGTTTTGTATGACCTACATAGGACAGCAAAGGATTTGCGTGTTTATAATTGTGACACCGCAGAAGATAAAGTATATGATATATATACAGAGCAATATTGGCCTAGAGATAATAATGGTCAATCTTTAACACTAGATGAAATTATGATGATAGTGTTAGAATGCTAGTGTTAGAGGATAACTAAGGAAAGCACGGGGGATTAAAGTAGGAGAATAGACAGCAAGCAAAAAGCACACAGCAAAGTCTGTTGTGTGAGAAGTATAGAGGCGAAATCCGAGAATCTCGGATTTCGCCTCGGTTGTTTTTTAAGAGGGATATTTAAGGGATGTTTTATAAAAATTAAATAAAAATTAATTTATTGTAAGTTCGACTTGTTGGGCATTAAGAATTAGTTGTTAGGGCTTGACTTTTTATTTTTTTTAGTGTAATAATAAAACATTGCTAATTAAGGCAATACTTTGTACCTTTTAATCCATGGGAGGAAAAAATGAAAAAAATAGGAAGCTTGATGTTTTTGGCGTTTTTGTTAATGGTTCTTGTGGCTGCAACTTTCACGGACGCGGAAGCCGAGGCTAAGGTGCATGATGTTGACTTGGAATATGCAACAATTTCCGGGTTGGCTAAGGATAATCATTCGGTATACAGATTAGGCGAAAAAGCCTTCCTGTCCGCCGATAGATTGACAACCGCACTGGAGAAAAAAGACGCCAGGCGTCACAAAAAGCGGCTATTAAAAATTATGGAGACATTCAAGAAAGACCTTGAAGCGCTCCTTGAAGAGGTTGGGCATGTTGCTGAGAAAACGCCGAAATGTTTTTCTGAAAGGAGGCAGGAGGCGATTAATGAATGGGAGGGAGAGTTGAAAACTCTAGCCAATGAGCTAGAGAGACAAGTTGAGAGCGTTAAGGCAATACAAATCAATATGATTAGCTATATTGATTCTTATTGTCAAAATAGACTGGAGGAATGTTATTATAAGCCTCCGGTGGACATACGGTTAGCCGAAGTTCGGCTATCGAAGTCTCTCGTCCGGGTCGCCGATAAGTTTATTGTAATTGTCGGCGAATTTATAAACTAAAAAAAGGGAGGAGAAGAGAGGTGTGGCCTAAATCTTGGGGCATACCTCGTTTTTTTAAGAATTATACAAATTATACAAAAGCGATAGTGGAATTGGTAACGGTAGAAGTGTAAGGTATTTTTACAATTAGCACCTTATGTATTTTTGTTAAAAATTATGAAAGTATATTAAGTGATTTATTGGGATGATTTGTGTTTGTAAATTATTTTTTTGCAAATGCCTAATCATTTGACAAATAAAAAATACTCTATATAATAAACGAAGTAGTTTGACGAATAGTGATTTGTAATATTTTTATTTATTGTTTTGCTCAAAAGACTTGACAATATTTTTAGAAGTGTTATTATAAATTCTGGAGTTAAAAAACATTGGTAATAGATACCTTTGTTTAAAAGATTCAAAAATTAATTAATTGCCCGGGGGGCGAAAAAATTAATGACAGATAAACGAAAAATATTTTTTAAAAAAATGCGCGAGTAAGCAGTTAGTTGCCTTTAGCAAGTAGCCTTACCGCCTTGAGCGGTTTTTTGTTTGTCTGAGTATTTTACAAATTGAAAATAGATTTTCCAAAAGAGGAATTGGTAACGCGGATTATATTTATTTCTTATCCGGATGTTTACTTCCTCTTTTGGTGAATTTATTATCAATAATTAGGGATAATTATTGAGAACGATTTTGACACTTTGACAACTGAATATAAGTAAGCATTGCATATATATGTGCGGTGCTTGCGAATTGATTTATCTTTCAAGATAAATCAATTAAACAACAAGTAGTAAATTTATCTATAAAATTTTCTCAAATTTTATAGATGCAAATATTGTTTACAATATTTGCAGTTATGACAACGATAGCAAATTAATTTTTGTTATTTGTTGGTTATAGCATTGTAGGTTGCAATTACACCAAGGTGTGTGGTGGATGCCTAGGCTTGTGTAAGCGATGAAGGACGCGATAGTCTGCGATAAGCCTCGGGGAGCTGGCAAATAAGCTTTGATCCGGGGATTTCCGAATGGGGCAACCCAACCTGTTTTTACAGGTTACCCGGTCGTGTCTCACTATCGTTCGACACCAATTTTAAATTGCAAAATTTTAAATTTGAGTGGCGAGTGATAGCGAGACACGCTGGGGGTGTACCCGCTGAACTGAAACATCTTAGTAAGCGGAGGAAAAGAAATCAATAGAGATTCCCTAAGTAGTGGCGAGCGAACGGGGAGGAGCCTAAACTCAATATTTCGGTATTGGGGGTTGTGAGATAATCATTCTTATTTAGTTAAGGTGAGTTAAAACTGAATCTTAGTCGAATATTTTTGGAAAGAAAAACCAAAGAGGGTAATAGTCCCGTAGGCGAAAAGATGAAGTACTCATAGTGATTATCTCGAGTAGGGCGGGGCCGGTGAAACCCTGTCTGAAGCTGGGAGCACTATCTTCCAAGGCTAAATATTACACAAGACCGATAGTGAACTAGTACCGTGAGGGAAAGGTGAAAAGTACCCCGAAAGGGGAGTGAAATAGTACCTGAAACCACATACTTACAATGAGTCAGAGCCGGTGTCTCACTAGCGTTCGACACTAAATTTTAATTTGTAATTTGTAAATTTTAATTCAATTTTAAATGATAAAATGTTTTAATGTTACAAAGTGCATGTTAGAATTTAGACAGTAATTTAAAATTTATTAATTTAAAATTTAATCATTGAATTAAAATTTAAAATTTAAAATTTAAAATTGCAGTGACGAGCGATAGTGAGATACCGGTGATGGCGTGCTTTTTGCAGAACGAACCAACGAGTTACTGTATATGGCAAGCTTAATCTATTAATTTAGAGAAGGCGTAGTGAAAGCGAGGCTTAACCGCCGATTAGTCGTATACCGTACACCCGAAACCGGGCGAGCTATACTTGAGCAGGGTGAACCGCGAGTAAAATCGTGGGGAGGCCCGCACCCACTCGTCGTTCAACTCGAGGGGATGACTTGAGTATAGGGGAGAAATTCCAATCGAGCTCGGAGATAGCTGGT
>CAYORE010000002.1:0-6590 GCA_964406325.1 uncultured Bdellovibrionales bacterium
TTTGGTCAGTTATTGGTGGAGCGATAAAATAGTTTTAAAAATGAGCGGAGCTCAAGAGTTAAAACCGGAGCAAGGGCCGGAAGCTCAAGAGATTTATCGGTTGGTGGAGAATTTGGCGATTACCGCCGGTTTGCCCACTCCTAAAGTTTATTTAATCAATGACACCGCTTTAAACGCTTTTGCTACCGGAAGAAATCCGGAGCATGCTGTGGTGGCTTTAACTACCGGTATAGTGCAACGGTTGGAAAAGAAGGAATTGGAGGGGGTGGTGGCACACGAAATGTCTCATATTGGCAATAGGGATATACTTTTAAGCACGGTGATAACGGTTTTGGTGGGATTTGTGTCCATTTTGGCTGATATGTTTCGTCATTCAATGTGGTTGCGAGGTGGAGATAATGATGACGCCAGAGCCAATTTGATTTTTATGGTTATCGGGCTAGTTTTGTCTATTTTAGCTCCAATTTCCGCCATGTTAATACAATTGGCTATTTCTCGCAAGCGGGAATTTTTGGCAGATAGTTCCGGAGCTTTGTTAACCAGATATCCGGAAGGATTGGCAAGTGCTTTGGAAAAAATAAGTGCCGATCCTCAACCGTTACAAAAAGTTAGTAAGGCAACCGCACATATGTTTATTGCCAATCCTTTCAAGGGAAAACATATTTCCAAATTATTTATGACCCATCCGGATGTTAAGGAGCGAATTGAGCGTCTCCGAGCGATGGATATTTAAAAGTAATAAAAAAAGTATGTCTGATGACATAAGGGAGAAACAAGGAGCTAATTCACCAAGGCAATTGGAGTTATTTAGTGTTGATGACTTTGTGAAGCAGGTTGTTCGGAGGAGTAATTTTGGTGAGGATACTTTGGAATATTTTAAGGAGAGGAAAATTCCTCCCAATGATAAAGATAAATATTATTTTGGTGTGGAGTTTGACAATAAAGAACACGAACTGTTAATTACCATTTTTAAAAAACCAAAGGATGTGCTGGATTTTTATTTACGAGTTTTTAGAAGTGTTGAAAATAAGGAGTTGGATAAAGTAAGAGATATTTTTGATAGAAACAAAGTGGAAAAATTTGTTGGTAAATTGCTTAATGAAAATTATTCGCCATTTAATTTTAATGTAAACAGTATTCTTTCCGCGGCGGGAAAAGTGGCAACCGCTTTGAAAAAAAATGAGCGATTGTTGAAAATAGTAAAAAGCTATGAAAAAATATTCGCACAAGAAGAGGAAAAAAAAATACATTCAGAGGTAAATAGTGGGAAAGGAAATAAAAGTGGTAAAATCATAAGAGGTGATAAACTGACAAAAGGGAATGGTAATGGAGGTGAGGGAGTGAGGTTAGACAGGGATAAGGTTGTCAGGAAAATTGGTGGCTGGGATAATCTTTGGAATTCGGTTGATAGAGCTATTGCAAGATTGTATGCACAAAATCAAGGCCAAAAAGAATATGTCTGGGAGAATATTATTACTGAAGATTGGATTGAAAGTTTTGTGAATGAAATTGCGGGTGTGGAAAATTTATTTCCCGCTGAAAAGAAGATGATAAAAGAAATTGTTAAATGGACGTTTGATGAAAAAAGGGAGGAAGAAATGGGGTCGGTAAGAGAATATTGATTGCCGGCATTGCTGCTTGCGTGATGAAATAATTGTGATATAATAAAAGTAAAGATTAATATTTAACAAAAAACAATGGAAGAAAATCAAGAAAAACAAGAGGTGGCAAGTGAAGCTCCGGCATCAGCTTCACCAACGCAGGCTACCACCGATGATGTGGAAAAAAATAAAGGGATGGCTATTTTGGCATACTTTTTATTTTTTATTCCAATGCTAACAGATGCCAAGAATTCTCAGTTTGCCATGTTTCATGCTAATCAGGGGTTATTGGTTTTATTGGCAGGTGTTATAGTAAGTGTGGTTGGATCAATTATTCCTCTGCTTGGTTGGTTTTTAATTTTACCGTTCGGGTCAATCTTTGTTTTCGTGTTGTGGATTATGGGTATTATCAATGCTGCCAAGGGAGAGATGAAAGAATTGCCTTTAATTGGAGGAATTCATATTTTGGACAAAAAATAATAAATCTTTTTATTTTGCAATAAAAAATGGTTTTATTAACGAGCAACTTTTAAAGTTGCTCGTTTTGGTTTATAATGGAGATGGTGGAGTGCTTGGTGGATTAGTGGTTGGTGATTGGCAATTGATAATTGACGGTTAATAGATGATATGGCGGGTGATATTTGCCGGTTGAAGTCAGTATTTGCCAGGCAAGATTGGTATTCACCGGTTGAAAATTTAAAATTCAGCCAATAGTTAACCGATTAAAATTGTTGGTTTTTAGCAAGTAGGCGATAAGATGATATCAAAATGGGATTCGGAAATGGTCTTATGGTGCAAAATTTTTTATTCGGTGTATGATTGTAGTTTTAAGAGTATGTTAAAGTTAAGAAATAAATTTATTATAAATTCAAAACAAAAATGAAAAAAACAAAAATAGTGGCAACTATCGGTCCGGCTTCAATGACGAAGGTTAAATTGAGGAAGATGGTGGAGGCGGGAATGGATATTTGTCGATTAAATTTTTCCCATAGTGATCATTTGTGGCACAAGAAAGTTATTAAAAATATTCGAGAGGTGGAGAGGGATGTTGGTAAAAAAATTGGAATTTTGGCGGATTTGCAGGGGCCGAGAATCAGAGTTGCCAACGAAGAAGAGCTTTCTTTAAAGAAAGGGGGAAAGATTTTGGTTACAGATGAGAGTGGAAAAAGAAAGAGCAGAAGAAAAAATAAACTTATTTTTGATTGGGATGGTTTTTGGCAATACTTAAGAAAGGGTAATAAAATTTTTATTGAGGATGGTTTGATTCAATTGGAGGTTGTGAGGCTAACCTCTTTCGGGTGTCTGGCTGAAGTAAAAGTTGCCGGAGTGATTAAACCTCATAAGGCGGTTAATATTCCAGCTATTTCCAACCGGATGAATTTTTTAACAGATAAGGATTTGGCTGATTTGGAATTTGCCCTAAAGGAGAGGGTAGATATGATTGCCGCTTCTTTTGTCGGTGGAAAAAAAGATTTGCATCAGTTGAGGAAATTGATTGATTACTTCTTGGAATATAGAAGACCGTTGGGAATAAAAGATGAGCGACAAAAAAGAAATTATTATCCTTGGGTAATATCCAAAGTGGAAAGAAGTTTAGCGATTAAAAATTTGCGAGATATCATTGCTATGTCTGACGGGATAATGATTGCCAGAGGAGATTTGGCGGTGGAAATGCCTCAGGAAAAAGTTGCTCTTTTGGAGTTGGATATTTTAAAAAAAACCAGGCGAGCGCATAAGCCGGTTGTTGTTGCCACGCAAATGTTGGCATCTATGGAAATAAACAATCGTCCCACCCGAGCGGAAATTACCGATGTTACCAATGCGGTCGTAAATCATACTGACGCCGTAATGCTTAGTGGGGAAACGGCTATGGGACGCTATCCCGTTTTAACCGTGCAAACAATGAGTGACATTATTCAAGCAACGGAAAGATCTGCTTATAATGATATTAAGCTAAGAAAAACAAAATTAACCATTAAGCTTTTTGGAAAAAGAAACAAAAAAAGACGGCAAGTAAAAACGGCTCAATCATTGGAAGAATTATTGCGTTATAGTTCTTGGCGACAAGAAAATCTTAGGTTAAAATTATCCAGACGAAAAAAGGAAGATTGGGGGAAGGCAAGTTTGATTTGGGGAGTGGATGTTAGGGGTTTTTAAATTTTAAATTTTAAATCAATTTTAAATGATTTAATGTTAAAATGTTAAGTAAAATGGCATTGATTAAAACTGATTGTTTTTTTGGTGTTTTAAAACAACAAGCCAGACTAGTAGTTCCGCTGTCGCTTCGCCACGAGTCCGGCTTGTGGAGAGTCTAAGTCAATTCAATGAGGCAATATCAAAAACGGAGTTTGGAAATAGTCGCTTAAGTTTAAAGATGATTTCGTTTAATTTTTTCCGGTTAGGCCGAGATAAGAAAGGATGGTGTAAATTTTACAACCGATACAAAATTTAAAAATAGCTTCCAGTCCAACGGCAATTGTAAATAAAACAAAAACTATTTGATAACCGATTAGACAATTGATATACAGTAGTGCGAGTAAAATAATTGAAAACAATAAACCTAAACGGGCGGCAAATCGTTTGGGAGCGGCTCCGATTGGTTTGGGGGGTATATGCAGTTTGTCTAAGATAAATCTGGCTAAGCGAGCTAAGGGGCTAAAACGAGCATTGATTGATCTGATAAGAAAATCCAATAATAAAAAATATAAAATATAATCGGAGGTGAAATAACTGCCGATTAGTAAAAATAAAACAAAAGCGCCAACTAACTGAGAGGCGTGTTCGTCAACGGTTTTTTTGCTGAGGGGACAAATGGTTTTCATGAGATTGATTTAAAAATAAGTAATTAACAGGGATGATGGTGAATAAGCAAAGTGTCGGGGGGGGGATTATTTTAAGCGCAGAATGTAACCATCGGTTTTCATTTTTTGAAATTTTGGCAGTTGCCAAGGATTTTTACTGGGAAAAATTATTTCGGTAGAGAGAGAGTAGGGTTTTTTGTCCAAGAAGGTTAATTTATTTTCATAATGACTTAATTCTTCCTTGGAGCTGAGGAGGTAGATTTTGTCGTAATCCTCTTTGTTTATTTTTTCATAGTCGGCGGGGTTGAAAAAATAAACGGCTTGTTTATGAAATATTGTTCGTAGGGGAGCGGAAATTAATGACCAACCGGAACCGGATGATTTTTGAGAAACAAGAATTAAGTCATTGTTTTGAAATTGTTCGGCTAAAATGGCGGTTTGTGACAACAGATTATTGTTTTGCTTGAAGGTTAAGAAAGGTAAGCTGAGCAGAAAGTTGGAGGTTAAGATCACGATTAAAATGATTTGCCCAATTTGTTTTTGTCGCAAGGGATAGCGTTGGAAAAAAAAGATAGTATAAAGGATTGACAAGGGGATGATACTGAAGGTGAATCTTCTCAAGAGCCAAGGGTGATCCAGAGAAATATTGGCGTCTAAAAAATAGATGAGAGTAATTCCCAAAAAGAACAAGGGAGTTAATAATAACCATTTTTTTTCTTGAAATAGCTTTTTTAAGCTTAAAAAAGCAAAGACAAATAGTGGCAATAAATTGTAAATGTAGAAAACTTTTAGAATATAAAAATTTTGCCACATTTTTGGAATGAGGTTGAGTTTTTGTGTTGTTGTTTTTTGGTTGGCATCGGCGGAAAAGTGATTAAAAAATCCTTTGCCGGCAAGAATAAAGAAGTCGCTAAACAGAGTTATGGAAATTGCTCCCAATAAAATTATCAATAAGATGATGGCTTGAAATTTTGGTAGCTGTAACTGTTGATGGGATCGAGCGATTAATATTAAAATTAAAACAAAAATTATTCCAAAGGATTCAATGCGTACAAAAACCGTTGGGAGAAGAGGAATGAATATGAGATAAAAATTAAAAAGAGATTGTTTTCCCTGTAGGTATTTTATTAAAAAATACAAGGAAGGCCAAATTAAACTGGCGAAAAAAATTTCTGAAAGGGTAAATTTGTAAAAAAGTAAGACTGGAAGAATGGTGACCAGTCCGAGTGTGGCGAAAAGGGAAAATTTTATTGATCTGGTAAGTTGTTTTACGATGAAATAAAATGCCAGAGCAAATATCAACAGGGGAAACAAATTGGCCAATTTAAGCAGATTGATTTTGGAAGGGAAAGCGAAATTTGCCAGGTAGCCGGTATAACCAGGTAAAAATTGGCTTTTTAAAACAAAATTTGAATTGATTTTTTCATAGAAAAATCCGGGAAAATTTAAAGCTCGTCCCGGTCCGTAAATTGTGGCAAAAGTATCTATTGTTTTGCCGGAATGAAACAGTCCATGGTCTTGATTTATCATTAATGCTGAAGTTGCCAGGGATCCTTCGTCCCGTCCTTCAAAAATTGTCGGGGTTGTAAAATAAGAAATAAGTCCCAACCAAAGGATTAGACCAATTAACAGCAATCGCTCCGTTAGGGAAATTTTTTTAATTGACAGTTTTTTTGATTTGATTAGGAGGTGTATTAACAGGAAGGCGGAGACAAGATAGAGTAAGATTATCCCGGGATAAAATATTCCCAAAATAACTAAAGCAACCGACAGTAATGACAATCCCGCCCAAACGAGGAATAATAATTCAAAAAAAGAAAGGGAATAACGAGAAGTTTTTTGTGATTTAAACATAAGTTTTTGTTAAGTGTTTTGAAAAAATTTTATTATATTTTGATTAGCAGTAATGATGGTAATGAGGCCGATTGAGTTGTTATTTGGCATTTGTTGTGTTTTGAAGTTTTTTTAGAAAAGTATTTAACTTTTAACTTAAGTATAGAGTAATTGTCACTTAAGAACAAGGTTGATGATGATGAAAGGAGTTTTACCTGTGGATAACTTTAATTTACAAACAGTTTTTCTTTCCTGCATTTTATGATATAATATGAAAAGATAAAATTCCCAGACAAGCAAAATAACATCTAAAGGGTGGTTCAATGGAAACGAAAACAAAACAAATAATAGCTAT
>CAYORE010000003.1:0-4988 GCA_964406325.1 uncultured Bdellovibrionales bacterium
GGGAAAGGATTTTTTGTAAATTGCTAAGGGAAAAATATTATGAAAGAAAAATTTTTTATTACTACACCGGTGTATTATGCCAATGCCCAGCCGCATATCGGGCATGCTTACACTACCGTAGCGGCTGATGTTATTGTGCGATTTAAAAAATTGTTAGGAGAGAAAACTTTTCTTTTAACGGGAATGGATGAGCATGGGGCTAAAATTGCGCAGAAAGCGGAACACGAAGGATTAACTCCTCAAGAGTTGGTTAATGAAACCTCCGGCAGTTTTCAGAATTTATGGGAGCGGTTAAATGTTGATTATGATGTTTTTACCAGAACTACCGATAAAGAGCATAAGGAATTTATTCAAAAGGCGGTGCAAAAACTTTATGATAAGGGGGTGATTTACAAAGGGGAGTATGAAGGGTTGTATTGTGTCGGATGTGAGCAGTTTAAAACAGAGAGTGAGTTGGTTGAAGGAAAGTGTCCGGATCATAATGTTGAGCCGGAGGTTATGAGGGAGGAAAGTTATTTGATGAAAATGGGAAGTGAACAAGAGTGGTTGATGGAAATGATTAAAAAAGATGAGTTTAAAATTCGTCCTTTGAGATATAAAAAAGAAATGTTGAGTTTTTTGGAAAATAATAAATTGGAAGATTTATCTATTTCCAGAAAAAATGTTGACTGGGGAATTCCTTTACCTTTTGATGAAACGCATACGGTGTATGTTTGGTTTGATGCTTTTTTGAGTTATGTAACCGGATTAATTAAGAAAAAAAAGTTTGAAGAATTTTGGCCTTCGGATGTAAATTTAATTGGCAAGGATATTTTACGAGTGCATAGTACGATTTGGCCGATAATGTTAAGGCATTTGGAGATGCCGGTTAGTCGTGGATTATTTGTGCACGGGCATATTTTATCCGGGGGAAAAAAGATGAGTAAAAGTTTAGGAAATGTTATCGGAATTGAAGAAATGTTGGATAAATTTGGAGGGGAGGGAACAAGATATTTATTATCAGCGGTTGGTAGTCTGGGAGATGATGTTGATGTAACAATGGAGAGATTAACGGAAAAATATAATGCGGATTTGGCAAATGGGTTGGGGAATTTGGTTTCCCGAGTGATTACGCTTGTGGGCAAATTAGGTAAAGGGGCGCAGTTGGGAAATTTTGTTGTGAAGGAGGATGCTCTTGATAAGCAGTTTGTTAAATTGATGAATGAATTTGAGGTGGATAAGACATTGGAACACATTTGGGAAATTGTGAAGGGAGCGAATAAATATATTGAGGAAACCAGACCATGGGAATTAATAAAAGAGGATGAGAAAAAATTTAAAGAAACAATGAAGGTGTTGGTGAGAAATTTGTGGCAAATTATTTGGTTGTTAAATCCTTTTATGCCGGAAACTGCGGAGAAAATTAAATATCAGTTAGAGACAGGTAAAAAGGAGATTTTATTTGAGAGAATAAAATAATATACATAAGTTTAGTTCAAGAATTAAATCATAAAAAAACAACGATGAAAATCGTTGTTTTTTTATTTAAATCACTTTTGCTTTTGAAGCGGAATTATTTTTTTTCAAATTCCGAATCTTTCATAGTGGCAACGGAAATAATTGACCAGATCCAAACGCCAAGAGCCAAAGGGACTCCCAATAAAGCACCAATTATGGTAAAGATAAGCAGAAGAGCCACAACTGCCAAAATAATTTGAATAATGCCCGTTTTTTTATTTCCCGCCATAATAGTTCCCGCTCCGGGAAGGATGCAGTTGACAATGATGGAAATGACTTTTTGTTGATTCATTTGTTTGTTGATTAGAAATTATTTTTGACCTGTTGATATAGTAGCATTTTTTTGAAAAGGAAACAAGTTTTAAAAATTGTATTAGAACGATAAATTTATGCCAAGTTTTTTAAGTAAAAAATCATATAAAATGAAAGTAATAAGAAATAGAAAAAACATAAAGATTAGACGGAATTTATTTTTGTGTTTGTGATATTTTTTGCGTTCGTGATGATGTGCTTTATCCAATAATTCATCACCGAATTTGATGGAGAGAAAAGTTCCGGTGGCGGATAAAATAATAATGCTCCAAAAGGGGATTGGTTGTTCCAAAATGTGTTTAAAAAATGAGAGCAGTTTTGTTTTGGAGTATATTTCCGGTTGAAAAAGAAAGGCGTATAGATTTAAACTAATGGCAACAGTCCAAACAAATAGTTCCGAGACAGTCATTTTAATGTGAGTAATTAGTCTGATGGGAAAATCCAGAAGAAAACCGGCGTCGGCAACGGGGGTACAAAGAACAAAAAATGACCAACTAAGCAGAGAAACAAAAAATCCTTGTTGTAAGCCGTATTTGGTGGCGATAAAAATAAAATAACTTAGGAATATTAAAAGAACTAAAAGAAATTTTAATAAAACACTTCTTTTGGTTTCGTGTTGTAGAAAAAATTTGTGTTGTATTTTATTGGCAATTATGCTTGGCATTTACCGGCGGAGGATTATTGTTTAGTCATGTATTTTAATCATAACACAATAATTTTAATTGACCAAAAAATATATGAGTTGAAAGGGAAATCTATTCGTTTTCTTCAATGCAAATTGCTTTTTGGCTGATAGCTTGAAAAGTTTTAAAGAGTAAGGTGATTATCAGGATGTTTAGTAAAATAAAGGCAAATTTAACAAATGATTGCATGAATGACCAGTGGGTTTTGTGAAGCATAAGAAAGCTGGCGATGACAAAGGCGTCCATTGGGAAAGAATATGCCCAAGAGGAGAGGTAGAATTTGATTTTAGAAAAATATTTGACTTGGACTAAAAGCAAAATAAAAATAAACATTGAAAAATAATAAAGAAGCCTGGCAGGAATATCAATATGGTCTGTCAATTGAACATAGGCAATGAAGGCAACAGCCGGAGGGGCCATTAAGATAAAGAAGGTTGGCATAAGTTTTTCTTTGAGCGGTTGATGGAACATAACCCTATTAAGGACAATGGTTGTAAAGATTAACCAAAAGGTTAGACCGATGCTAAAGAAAAACCAAGATATTTCCGGAGAGTAAAGATGTACTCCGGCGATGGGAATAAGAACATTACCGACGATGGGCATAAAGATTGCCGGGCTGATATGTTTAAGTTCAAATTTGTCTTTATGCATCCAAAAAGATAGGATGGTGAGAGTAAAAGTTAGTTGAGCGATAACTCCCAAAATCCAGAAAACTTTGGATAATTGAACGGAATGAATATTGAGAAAAATAATACTGATAAGTAAAAGAACTTTGGCGATTATTGGGTAAAAGTTTATTTTTACCGGATCGTTAAATTCTTTTTTTACTTCTTGAGGAAACTTTATCCATTTGGTTAGATAAATGAGAGTGGTTAAGGTAAATAATATTAGAACGATAGCAAACAAAATAGGACTAAGTCCAAAATTCCATTTGAGAAGATGTTCCGCTTTTTGCCAGGCAACAGTAAATCCGGCTAAACCCAAAGTTATGGAATAAAAAGATACGGGAAAGTTTTTCAATCTTAAACTTGTAAGCATAGTTTTATTGTTTAATTATTAATTATTGGTCGTATTAATTAACTATATTGATTAATTGTTGGTTATTGATTGAGAGTAATTATTTAATCTCTATTCCCCAGCCGTTAATTAAGGCCAAGGTGATTTTTCTGTTGGCTTCTTTTAATATTCGGGCTAAAGTGCTTTGGGAAACGGACATTTTATCGGCAATATCTGTTTGATGAAGATTTTGAATATTTTTTAGTTTTAGAGCTTCCAGTTCGTCTTTATTGAGAGAAATTATTTTCAATTGACGGACGGACTTTCCCTGTGGCTTGAAGATTGTTGAAGGGATGGTTTTGGTGAATTGGATGACACGCTCTTTTTTCTTGCGCCCCAAACCGCAACGGTGTAGGCCATTTTGTAATTTGTTAAGAGGGAATAATTTGTGACAAGAATTGCATTGAGAGTATTGCATTTGATTTGGTTTTGATTTAATTTCTAAGTTACGAAGTTTGGGATATTATGAATATATATTCATAATATCAAATAAATAAAAAATGTCAAGAAAGGGGTTGTTTGTTTGATAAATTTGTGGCAAGATGAATATGGCAGGGTGGATATAGAAAGTGTTTGTGGATAATTTTCAACCGAAGGGGGGTATAGTGTTTTTTAATTTTTTGTATTATGTTTATAGATACACATTGTCATTTGAATTTTAAGGATTTTAGAGATGATTTTCAAGAAGTTGTCGGACGGACTTTGTCTGAAGGAGTTAGAGTAATTATTGTCGGATCGCAATATTCCACCAGTCGGCGGGCGGTGGAACAAGCGGAGCGATATGGTCATTCTGAACGGAATGGGGTTTGGGCGGTGGTCGGTATTCATCCAGTACATCTTTTTGATAGTACCGGTGGTGATGACCGAGATTTTCCCAAGAGGGTAAGTTTGGAAAAGTTTGACTATGATAAATATTTAGAGTTAGCTAAGAAAGATGAAGTGGTGGCGATTGGAGAGGTGGGGTTGGATTATCATCATTTTGGAAAAGCGCAGCAAGAAGTGAGAAAAATTATTGAGTTACAAAAAGATGTTTTTAAAGAGTTTATTAAATTAGCGAATGAAGTTGGAAAACCGGTAGTTATTCATGGTTGGAATGCCGACAAAAAAGATAAGGAATTGGTTGGTGGAGCGGTGGCTTATGAAGATATTTTGGAAATTATTAAAAGTAACCGGGTGGAGAAAAAAGGGGTGGTACATAGTTTTATTGGGAGTTATAAAGTGGCACAGAAATTTATTGAAGAGGGTTTTTTGATAGGATTAAACGGAATTATTACTTACTCGGAAAGTTATGATCGGTTGATCAGAGAGATTGGACTGGAAAATATTGTTATTGAAACGGATGCTCCTTATTTAACGCCGGCACCACTGGAAAGATATAGTCGCAATGAACCGTTGAATGTAAAATTGGTTGCACAAAAAATAGCCGAAGTTTTAAAGGTT
>CAYORE010000004.1:0-5100 GCA_964406325.1 uncultured Bdellovibrionales bacterium
GTAGCGTGGAGGACAAAATAAAACGGGGGGCATTATATCTATCTGTAGATAATGGGTTGAGTTTGTCTGTAGGAGAGGATTTTTTAAATTTAGGGTATATTTGTATGCATGACCCGCAAAGATATGCTTTTCAGAAGTGTAAAGAAATGATGAATAATTTCAAAAGAAATAACCCTCAGCTGTCAAAAGAATTTGTGTTTGGTGATATGGTTCAGTTGCCTTTGGCGGATAATTCGGTTAATGAAATATGGTTAGAAAATGTTTTAAGCTCGATAGGGAAAGGACAAGAGATTATCATCAAGGAGTTATTGAGAGTGCTAAAGAGACGAGGTAAAATTTATGTTATTGAATATTACACTCCCAAGAAAATAAAAAAATATTTGGAAGAATATGGTTTTCTCAAAGATGGTGCTGAGATCAAAATATATTCCGGTGAAAATATGTTTGATGCAATGTTTTCTTTGGGGCTATCGGATGTGAATTACCAGAAATTAACCCTATCTATTTTAAATATGCAAGGACGGGGAGTTACTTCAATATCTGATGTATTTTTGGCGGAGATTACTAAAAATAATTAAGTAAAAATAAATACTAAGAAAATGAATGGGATAATTTTAATTATTGGTATAGTTGTGCTTTTTCTAATCGGTTTGGTGGGGATTATTTTACCGGTCATTCCCGGATTACCTTTAATTTGGGGAGGAATTTTGTTGTACGGTTGGTTAACCGGTTTTGAAAAAATTACTGTGGGAGTTTTGGTGTTAACCGGAATCATCACCTTGTTGGGAAGTTTGTTGGATTTTTTAGCGGGAATTTTGGGGGCTAAAGTAACCGGAGCCAGTTGGTATGGAGTTTTAGGAGCTTTACTTGGCGCTTTATTCGGCTTTGTCACTTTTAATGTTTTGGGATTGATGGGCGGAGCTTTTGTCGGAGCTTTTATCGGGGAATATTTGAAATACAATAAAACTGATCGGGCCTTACAAGCCGGACTGGGAACAATTTTGGGAACGGTTTTGGGAGTAATTTTGAAAATATTTTTTGCCTTCTTGCTTCTGGGAATTTTTTTGTGGAATGTTTTGCGATAAGGAAGGAATTTTTTATTAAATTTATAAAAATATCAATTTTATGAAAAAGATAAATAAGAAGAAAATTGTTAAACGAGGATGGCAAGAAAAATCATCAAAAACCGTATACCGGAATAAATATTTCAAAGTACATCATGATAAAGTAATTCAGCCGGATGGCAATGAGGGGGATTATTTTCCCCAAGAGGCTGTTTCCAAATTCCGTTTTTGATGAATTTTTTCCAGTTTTAGCCGAGACGCCTTTGAAAAAAACGCATAAATACGGCGTATTGATAAGTTTTTTTCAAAAAGTCGTAGGCAAAACTGGGGAAAATTGGCAAAAATCGGGGTTTGAAAATAGCCTCTCCATTACTGGTGGTAGTGTAATGGTTGTTGTTGAAGATGTTGAGGATAAACTTGTTTTAGTGGGGCAAAGTAGGTATACTCTTAACAATATGTACTCTTGGGAATTTGTCGGTGGCGGTATGGAATCAGAAAAAAATCCTTTGCAAGTAGCCCGAAAAGAATTGAAAGAAGAAACGGGGATAGAGGGTGATAGCTGGACGGAATTGGGGTATTTTTATCCTCTCAATGGTATTTCTACCGAAAAATGTTTTGTCTTTTTGGTTAGGGATTTAAAATTTGGTCAAGCAAATAATGAGGCGACAGAGGACATCAGTCTGCGAAAAGTAACCATACCGGAAATACAACAAATGATAAATATCAATGAAATCAGTTGTGGTATGACTATTGCCACATTTTATAAATATTTAATTTATAAGTAGTGGTATTATATTTATAATGATTGAGATTTTTGTTTGTTAAATTAAATTTTAGAACAGGAAAATGGCGAGAAAGAAAAAGGAAAAGATTAAGTTAGGGGTGATTTTCGGAGGACGAACAGCGGAGCACGAAGTTTCTTTGGCGGCGACGCCGGGGATTTTGGAGAATTTAAATCGAGAAAAATATTCGGTTAAGATATTTGTAATTTTAAAAACAGGTGATTGGTTAATTGGGAAAAGAGCATTGGCTTATATTGAAAAGTGCCGAGATCGAGCGGGAATAGAAAATGGAGTAACTGAAAGCGAATCTCAGAAAATTAAAACAACCAATTGGGGAAAAATTATTTCAGTTTTGCAAAATGAGGTGGAGTTGATTTTGCCGATAATAGCCGGACCTTACAGTGAGGATGGAAAATTACAAGGAATGCTGGAGACTCTGAGCATCCCTTATGTTTTTTCCGGAGTTTTGGCCAGCGCTCTGGCGATGGACAAAAATAAAACAAAGATAATTGCCGAGAATGCAGGTCTTAAAGTTATACCCGGGATAGTAGTTGATTTCGGTTTGGATAATAAAAAGGTGATTAACAAATTGACTATGCCGATGATTGTCAAACCACTGAAATTGGGATCGTCGGTTGGAATTTCCATTATTCGTACCGAAGAAGAATTAAATGGGCGAATAAAAAAAGCCTTAAAATACGGAAGTAAAGTATTGTTGGAAAAATATATTTCCGGACGGGAATTTACAGTGACGATTATGGGAAATAAAAATCCGAAAATTTTAGCAATTACGGAAATCATTCCGGTGGTGGCGGAATTTTATGATTATAAAGCTAAATATCAAGAAGGAGGTAGTGAACATATTTGCCCGGCTAAATTACCGAAGACAATTTCGCAACAAATGAAGAAATGGGCTTTGCGAATTTATCAGGAGATTGGTTGTCGTGATTTGGCTCGGGTGGATTTTATTTTATCTGATGATGGAGAAGTATATTTTTTAGAGGTTAATACCATTCCGGGAATGACTCCGACCAGTTTGGCGCCGGAGGCCGGAAGAATGGCCGGAATGAAATTTGAAAAATTCTTAGATAGATTGATTGATGGCGCTTTGAGACGGTATAAATAATTTTTTATAAACAATTAATTTGTAAATAGCAAAACTATGTCAGAACAAAAAACAATGTTAGTTACCGGAGGGGCGGGGTTTATCGGGGCAAATTTTGTTCATTATATTTTGGAAAAATATCCGGAATATAAAATAATAAACCTGGACGCTTTAACTTATGCCGGAAATTTGGATAATCTAAAATCAGTGGAGAATAATCCCAACTATGAATTTATTCAAGGGGACATTGTTGATAAAGAATTGGTTAATGAATTAATGGAGCGAGTGGATTTGGTGGTTCATTTTGCCGCCGAAAGTCATGTGGACCGCTCCATTGCCGATAGTGATATTTTTGTGCGTACTAATGTTAATGGAACTTTAAATTTACTGGAAGCCGCTCGAGACAAAGGGGGCATTCGTTTTCATCATGTTTCTACCGATGAAGTTTATGGATCCCTCGGCCTCACTGACCCGGCTTTTAATGAACAAACTTGTTACGATCCCCGTTCACCTTACAGTGCTTCCAAGGCCTCTTCCGATCATTTAGTACGCGCTTATTTTCACACCCATAATTTACCAATCACCATTTCCAATTGTTCCAACAATTACGGACCATATCAATTTCCGGAAAAATTAATTCCTCTTTTTGTTACCAACCTAATGGATGACAAAAAAATTCCCGTTTATGGTGACGGAGGGGCCATTAGGGATTGGTTGCATGTTAAAGATCACTGTCAAGCTATTGATAAAATTATTCATCAAGGAAAAATCGGAGAAACTTACTGTGTCGGTGGGGGAGCGGAAAAGACAAATTTGGAAATCAGTAAGCTTATTCTGAAAGCGATGAATAAAGGAGAGGAAATGATTGAATTTGTAGAGGACCGAAAGGGGCATGACCGAAGATATGCTATTGATTATTCCAAAATAAAAAATGAATTGGGCTGGGAGCCGACCGTAACTTTTTCGGAAGGACTTGCCGAGACTATTCGGTGGTATCAAGACAATGAAGACTGGTGGAGAAAATTGAAAGAAAAAGGAAATGTTTAAATTTAAAATTTACACTTTGGGGTGCAAGGTTAATCAATACGATTCGGCGACCTTGCGTCGGAAGCTAAAAGAAGCCGGAGGAGAATATTTAAAAACCGTTGCTCCAACTCCGGCTGATTTGGTTATTGTAAACACTTGTACCGTAACCACTACCGCCCACCGAAAAGATCGTCGAATGATTAAAAAAGCCAAACAAGAAAATCCCGGAGCCAAAGTGGTGGTAATGGGTTGTTGGTTAAAAGTTTATCCGGAAGTAAAAAGGAAAATACAGGCCGACTTGTATTGGCCGGTCGGGCGATTGGATGCCTTAACGACGGAAATAAGTAAAATTTTTTCAAAGAAAAGAAAGAATCGGCAAAACGGCTATTCCCAAGATGGGACGGATAAGGAGGAAGGCAAAAATAAACCGACGCTGTTGCCACCGAGAAAGGGGGAGCGGGCGCGTTATTTTATGAAGGTACAAGAGGGGTGCGAGCAATTTTGTTCTTACTGTGTAATTCCTTATTCACGAGGCAAATTAACCAGCCGTTCGGTCCAAGAAGTTATTGAAGAAGCTCGGGCGGTGGAAAAGGTTGGTTATGAAGAATTGGTTCTTTGTGGAATTCACTTGGGATTATATAATCAAGAAATCAATTCGGAAAGGCGGGCGGAAGATTTAACCTTTTTAATTAAACAGATTATTAAAAATACCAAAAAATTAAGAATACGACTCAGTTCCATTGAAATAAATGACATTGGAAAAAATTTAATTAATTTAATGAAAAAAGAGGAGAGATTTTGCAATCATTTGCATATTCCTCTTCAAGGAGGGGACGATGAAATTTTACGCTTAATGAATCGTCCTTATGACAGAGAGTATTTTCGGGGGAAAATAAAAGCTATCCGTCGGGCGGTGCCAGCGGTGGCGATTACCAGCGATGTTATTGTCGGTTTTCCCGGAGAGACGGAGGAGCAGTTTCAAAATACTTATGATTTTATTGCCAAGCTTCAGTTAAGTAAGTTGCATATCTTTCCTTATTCCAGCCATCCCCGAACGGCGGCCGCCAAAATGGACGGTCATTTACCCAATTCCGTTAAGAAAAAACGAGCGGACAAATTGCGC
>CAYORE010000005.1:0-1891 GCA_964406325.1 uncultured Bdellovibrionales bacterium
AATCATCCATATCTTGAGTATTTTTGTATTCTGACAACATTGCTTTAATGAATTGTAGTTGTGCCATAACCTTAAATAAATTCATACTTGCCTCATTTGTTTCTTCCAATAAACAAAGAAAGTCGTCAATTATTTGTAGACCTTGCTCTTCTTTTTTATTGCCTTTGGCCCTTTTGAGTTGAATTAGTTTTTGAGACACCTCTTTAAAGGCAGATTGGTTTGCAGTACCAGATAATTCCAGTAAGCTTGTTAATATTTTATAAATTTCCACAGAAAAACTCTCCGCTAATCTACGAAAAGTCATTTCAGCGCTGGTGCCACTTCTGTCAAAATCCGTGATAATTTCCTGAAAATATTTACTTTGCAGCTTATTGAGTTTTTTAAAGAAAAATGTTTCACTATCACCGTTAAATAACAAAAAATCCAATGAATTTAATAGTGTTAAAGGGGATTTTTTTCGCGAGAGGTAATATTCAATAATTTCTTTTGCCCAAGTATCTTTTCGTGCTTTTGTTGATAGAGATTTGAGAGCTTCCCAATCCAACTGTTTTAATAATTTGTTTTTTGGTGTTGCAAAATATTCTTGTATGCCGGATATAACTTTTTTTGAATTTGAAAAAGATAATTGATTAAAATAGTCAATTTTACCAATTTTATCAATTTTATCTCCCCCATTACCCATTATGATTTAATTAATTTCTTATAACACTACCAACAAAATCTTCACCGGCGAGATATTTGGAAACATTTGTCAAATCACCTCCACCGATAATCGCCACTTCCATTTCATTCTTCTGAGCCAATTTAGCGGCGATAGGATCAAAAGGAGCATTTAATCCCGGACTCCATTCGTCACCGACAATTTCTCGAAAATCCTGCCAACTTATTTCTTTGATTTTTTTGGCGTCTGGAAATTCTTTCGGATCTTTATCAAAAAGATATTCAATATTGGACAAATTAATTAATTTTTTAGCATTAAACCTTTCCGCTAAAATGGTGGCTACATAATCGGTTGACCAGCCCGGTCGCCAACCGGCTGCAACCATAACTTTCTCGTCGTTAGCAAAATGATCCCAAAGATCTTCTTTGGTTCGCGGATTTTTATTTATTCGCGGTTGAGCATAATCTATAAAAACGGTTTTAATGAAATGAGCATTCATTCTGGTGGCGTGAATTCCCATCCAATCCTTTTCTTCGTCATTGATAGGTGTTACTTTATTGGCGGCGTCAATATAAGTTCTGGCCAATCGCCCTCCTCCCGTAATAATTACAAATCTATAGCCATTTTCAATTTCTTTCTCCACCAAACTCTTAAAATCTTTGATGAAATTAATCGCCAGCCCCCCTTCCGGAAAAATCAAAGACCCTCCCAAAGAAACAATTACTATTTTATCCTCTTGTTTTTTTGTCATAATATTTTTTTAATAAATTAATAAAAAAGAAGAATCTTAAAAATTCTTCCCGTTAACGATTTATTTTTTTACCCAAACATCCTTTGGCCGGAATAAATCCTTTTACTTCCGCTTCTGTCGCGGACTGAAAACACACCCTGTTCTCCTTCTTTATATTTTTACCATATCTACAGTCTAAAGTGTGGTATTTATGGGATTTTTGCGAAGCTACAAATAAACACTTTTCTGTAGAGTTGTTTGTAGAATTGTCACCATTTTTCTCGGGGTCGTTCATCAACTCCAGATCCACTCCCTGCCTTTTTAAGCTTTCCGTAAGTAAATTTATTCTTTCTTGGGTGGGGTTGGCATTTTTTAAATCATTAATTTTTAAGTTGACTGTCGTGTTGTTAAATGATTTCATTTCCCCAAACTTAAAACCGGTGAAAATCGCCAGAAGAACAATAACACCGAACAATAAGTTATATTGATGTTTTTTCCAG
>CAYORE010000006.1:0-6631 GCA_964406325.1 uncultured Bdellovibrionales bacterium
ATAAAGGGTTTGTCTGCTCTGTTCAGTTTCTTTTTTAATACTCTCCCTCTCTTCCGGCTTTAAAATATCCCATTTACGCCGAGCTTTTTTCTCCGCCAACTCCGCTCTTTCCACCGCCAGCTTGGCTTTGTTAATTTGAGCGAAAATTGATTTTTTATCCAAATCAAATAATTTATCACCTTTGGCAACTCTCTCGTTTTTGTGTACATAAATTTTTTTAATTCTAGTGGGTAGTTCGGAGGAAATGTTGGCATAGACATCCGGGTCTATAACGGCATCAACCGTAACGGTTTTAACAATATTTGTTCTACCAACTTCTCCTTCCGGATAATTTGGTTGGGCTTTTTTGGTCCGAAACAAAAAAACAGCACCACCAACCACTGCCACCAAAATGATAATGGTAATAACTTTTTTAATCATATTTTTTAACTTAGAAAATAATTTTTAAAACTTTAAATTTCAGTCATTTTAAAAAAATAACTTATTAATTTTATAATATCATAAAATACTCATCACTTAAAGCAATATAAAAATTTGTTTGGTTTGGTAATAATATTGATAATTTACAAAAAAATTCATCAAAAACGGAGTTTGGAAGCAGTTCCATAATCCGATTATCGGAAATTGATGGTCAAACTACTACCAAGTAAGGGATTTTAATTCTTAACAAGTGCCTATTCTAACCGGAAAATACCAATCGATCGTTGATTGCCAATTTATCGGTCACCGGTTGCCGGTTATATCAATACAAACTACCGCCATCCGCCTCTTTGCCCTGTTTTCATACTACCATTTCCCATACCGCTACCATTACCATTGCCTCTACCTCGACCATTTCCTTGACCATTTCCTCGACCATTTCCATGACCTCCATTTATTCCGGTGGTAGGTTTTCCATCAGCATCAACCGCCCCTCGCTCCTGCTCACCGGCCAGAATATCTTCGTAACGAGATTGAGAAATAAATTGAGCACTATACTCACCACCATTTCTTTCCAGATTTCTAACAAACGCCCTGATATGATTACGCGACCCTTTATTTAAATTTTGATAAGCAATTCTAATGTCTTCATTGTCCGTTTTTGGCAACAATTCTTCCAAATCTTTAATGTCCAAATCTTCCACAGTCGCTCCCACTTTTAAGGCGTCAAGCAAAGACCTGCTCCCCTGTTCAACCAGAGAGTTATACAATTTAGTCATCTCCGGATTCGTAAATACCCCTATAGCCGTACTTTTTACCGGATCTTTAATGTTGTATTTTTGTAAAAGATATTTAATGGTATCGGTGTGAGTTTGTTCACTGCCGGAAATATTCTTAAAAATATTTTGTCCCCATTTTTCATACATTGTTACATAAACATCGTGAGCCAACTTTTCCTCTTCACGCATCTTAATTAAACCGGCTTTTTCTTCGGTAGACAAAGTACTTTTTTCAATTGAGCCAAGAAGTGTATCGGGAGTAACCTTGTCGCTTTTATCAACAACGTAGTCGCTTTGAACAAAACGCCTCCCCTGACCATTTCCCCTGCCCATCACTCGCTCACTCCCTACGGCAGAATCTATTTGTCCCGCTTGTAACTGTTCAATCGCCCTATTTTGTTCTTGTTCACAGCCGGACAATAATCCGCCCGCTACCAATAAAACGGTTGCTAATAATATTTTTTTAAACATGGTTTCATTATTAGTTTATTAATTAATCAAATTGCCCTCTTTGTTATGTTATTACGCCTGAAAAATAAATTTCTTTCAAGGAATTGTTGCCTAACTACAAAAACAACAAGGATTAAAAATACTAAACCTTGTTGTTTTATTCTTATTTTTTAATTTTACGAATTGATTTTTTGAATCACTATTTCAAATTATCACAAACGCCGTCACCGTTACTGTCGACAAAATTTCCCCCTCTATTTTGTCCGCGATGATCTCCGACGCCTCTGCCCAGACCATTACCTCTACCCTGACCTCTACCATATCCACCTCTTTCTCCATTACTGGTTCTCAGCCCCAATTCCGCTCTAATTTTATCTGCTCCTTCTTTGTCTCCAGCCAATCCCAATTTACGAGCTTCGACAAATTTGGCAAAATTATCCTTATTTATCACCTCTAAAACCCTGCCTCCTCTGCCACCTCTTTCCTTTATCATTATTTCCATTTGATTTCGCCAAGCATCATAATCATTGTTTTCAAAGATTTTTAACATTGCCTGATGCCGTTCTTCGGTATAATTTGGACCATGTTTGGTGTAATCACCTTGGTAAGCATTGGCTGTATATACTCCGGCGCCGATTACTCCGGTCAAAGCCAAAGCTCCCATTAATATTTTTTTACTTCCTTTCATTTTGTTTAGATTTAATTATTAATGATTAAATTAGTTTGCATCGTACTATCACACTATACGGTAGGTTTATCTTTAAACGCGCGTTTGTTATTTGACCTACACTGTTTATTACGCCACTTCGGAAAATTTCTTTCATTTTTTAATACAATCTTTTGGCAAAATAAAAAACCTTACAATCTAACCGATTGTATGGTTCCTATACAAAAACAAAAGAGTTTTATGTTCGCCCCTTTTTATATCTCCGCCCAAACCAAGGACGAATTTCTTTTGCTCTAAACTCCTTGGGAGAAACTTTCTGTCCGATAATTTTTAACTGTCTGCCCACTTGCGGATGACGAACCGGTCCCCGCCAACTCGTTTCGGAAATATCAATTAGCCAAAGCTTATTTCTATAATCTTTTATTTTTATTTTTTCGGGAGAAACAATTTCCACAACCTCACCACTTAACAAACCCTCTTCCGGACGATACCACATTTCTTGGCGATGTTGCTCCAAGCTTTTATAATAAGGAACACCGGCGGAAAAAAGTTGTTCAATTTTATAGCCGGCACCAAACAAAAACAAGGTTAAACCAATCATTCCGCTGATTATAATGCTCATTATTATAATTTTACGGTTTTTATAGCGATAGCCTCGAGGAGTATGGCGGTAATTATAAAAAGCTAAGAATAAAAATAACAATAAAGCGATTAAACGAAAATACGGTAGAACTGATACGAAATACCGCCACGAACTTCCGTCTAAATATTTATAAACATCCCAATCGGCGCTGTTGACTGCCAGAAGTACCACGGTGAAAAATAATCCTCCCAATAAAATATTCAAAGCGAATACTCCCCAAATAACATAATCTTTCAACAGAAAAACCCATTTCGGTTTTGGTCGAATGTTTTCTTTTTTTATTTTTTCCGTAATTTTATCAGCTAAATTATTTGACATTTTTATATCAGTTACACTTTAATCATCTCAAATATTATTTTATAAAAAACTCTATAGTCGCCATTCCCCAAGCACTATTTCTACTTATTGTTTGATTGGCGATTCATTATTTGTTTAAAATCTTTTTTAGCCCTATTTATTAAAGTCGCCACCGTTCCCATCGGCTTCTTGAGAATGTCGGAGATTTCACGATAAGACTTTTCTTCCAAAAATTTCAAAACCAACACTTCGGCATATTCTTTTTTTAACTTTCCTAAAATATCCCCCACCTCTTTTTCCAAATCTTTTTTAGTGAGTTCTAAAAATAAATCGTCTTCCGCCATAATTTTATTAAACAATTCCAAATTGTCATCATTCTTGAAAACTGTCGGAGTATTTTTTTCTTTTCGCCAACGGCTGATAACTTGATTGTGTGTTATTCGATAAATCCAGGAGGAAAATTTTAAATTACCATCAAAACCGTTTAAATTTTTATAAACATTAATAAAAACATCTTGAAGAATATCTTCGGCGTCCTCTTTGTTGACGGAAGTAATCCTCAAAATATACCTGGTTAGTTTATCTTCGTACCGATTAACAATGCAACGAAAATAATCCTGATCTTCAAGGACTTTGTCCACCAATTCATTATCCGTTAGATTACTGCAATCGTTCAACATAAAATCTATTACCTTAAACGGATTTTAGTGTAAAAATTTCCGACCGTTAAAATTAAAAATCTATCTATAATTATATTTTAACGGACTGTCTGTAATTTCACAACCAAATCGTAAATAATTTTATTATTTTAGTAATTATGAAACCGCTTCCGAACCTCCTGTCTATCACTATTTTAAGTACTACGCTTAATCAATTACTTTTCTTTCAATTTTTACAAATTATTGCTTTATTTTTCTCACAAGCTAAAACTGTAATATTGGGAGTGAATGGCAAAGCATTTGCCCTTGCCAAACAAAGCTCTAAAGTGTAGTATGTATTATATAAAAATGGAAAAATCAAAAAGAGACTCACTTTTCGACTATCTCTAAACAAACGGCAAAACAAAGTATTTATTTTCACAACACCGGTGAATTGACAGTATTGTCCGTTATAAATTGTATTGTTGCGTATCACCGTTACAATTCCATCAATTATTCATACAAAATGAAAAAAAGAAATAAAAAAATATATATTGTTATTCCGGCTTTTAATGAAGGAGCGGTTATTAAGAAAACTCTCCAAAGCCTGCAAAACAGCAACTATAAAAACATTGTAGTGGTTGATGATGGCAGTGTGGATAATACCGCTCGGGAAGTCGAGGCGGTCGGGGTGGAGGTGATTACTCACCTTATCAATCGTGGACAAGGGGCCGCTTTGCGAACCGGAATGGAATACATTCTGGAAAACTATTCTCCGGATATAGTTATTACTTTTGATTCGGATGGACAACATCGTCCTCAGGATATTCAAAAACTAATTCAGCCCTTGTTAAATAATGAAGCAGATATTGTTTTGGGTTCTCGTTTTTTAAAGAATAATAGCAACATCCCCTTCTTTCGCAGATTTATTTTAAAAGCCGGAGTTTTGTTCACAAATTTTATCGCTCGTATTAAATTAACCGATACTCACAATGGCTTACGCGCTCTAAACTCCAAAGCTCTTCAAAAAATTAAAATTACTCATCGGGGAATGGAACATGCTTCCGATATTATAAATGAAATTACCAAAAATAATTTACGCTACCGAGAAGTTCCTGTCAAAATAGTTTACACAAATTACTCATTGGCTAAAGGACAGGCAACGGGCAATTTCATCAAAATGGGTCTTAAAATAATTTTACATAAACTTTTAAATTAATCTTATGACTATTATCAGCATTTTTGTTTTTATTTTTGTTCTCTTTGCACTTTCCAGAGTTATTTTGCGTGCCAAAGATCACAGCATTTCTTTTCGAGAAAGTTTGTTTTGGATTGTTGTTTGGTTAACTATTGTGTTTTTAACTCTTTTTCCTCAAATTACTGATAAACTATCAGCGATTATGGGCATTGGACGAGGAATTGATACGGCTTTTTTCCTAGCTATTATTTTACTTTTCTATATTGTGTTTCGTCTTTATGTCAAAATAGACGAACTGGACAAGAGGTTAACTGAATTAACCATTAACAGCTCTAAGGAAATCCACAAGTTAAAACGACATTTTAAAAAACCCGAATAGAAGTTTATGAAAATATTAATTTTCGCACCATATTATCCTCCACATATCGGTGGAATTGAATTTTACGCCGAAGAAATGAATTATTACTTAGCCAAAAGCGGGAATAATGTGGTTGTCTTTACTCCCAAATTGCCAACTACCGGTTTGGAAAAAGAAATTTCAAAGAGTACTGAAAATGGTGAGTTGACAATTATACGATTTCCGGCTTTTGATTTGATTAGCAACTATCCCCTGCCAAAGTTCTGGTCTTTAAAATTTTGGAAATTGTTTTTTAATTTGTTTTCGGAAAAATTTGATATTGTCTTGTCCCACACTCGTTTTTTTAACACTTCCTTATTGGCTCTTTGGTATGCTAAATTCAAAAAAGTCACCTGGTTACATATTGAACACGGCTCTGATTTTGTTCAATCAAAAATAAAATTTATTTCTCTATCGGCCAAATTTTATGATTACACTTTGGGAAAATTGATTTTAAAGATGAGCGATAAAAATATCGGAGTTTCCCAACAAGTAGCAACTCTTATTAACAAATTTGACAAGAGAGAGGTTGCTATTATTCGTCGCGGAATAAATCTGGAGAAAATAGACCATCTTCCTCGCCTTAAACTTCCCATTGAGACCGGAAAGAAAATCGTTATCGGTTTTGTCGGTCGCTTGATTTCCGGAAAAGGATTGGATGATTTAATCCTTGCTCTCAGCCAAATACAACAATTGGATTTTAAATGTTTTATCATTGGTGAAGGAGCTCAAAAAAAGCAATTACAAGAATTGGTCAAGAAAAATAATCTCCAAGACAAATTTTTTTTTGAAGGAGAAAAAAGCAGAGAAGAAACAATCGGTTTGTTGAAAAATTTTGATATTTTTGTAAACCCCAGTTACAGTGAGGGCTTGCCCACCACCGTTTTGGAGGCCGGAATTTGTCAAAATGCCATTATCGCCACCGCTGTTGGTGGAACCGCGGAGATTATTCAAGATGCTGAAAGTGGTTTTTTAATCAAGCCGGGTGATGTAGATAGTTTAAAAATAAAATTGGTTGACCTAATGACCAATCCTGTTAAAATGGAGAGGTTTGGAAAGGAAGCTCGTCGCCGAATAATTAAAAATTTTTCTTGGGAAAAATCAATACAAAAGTATGAAAAAGAATTTGCAAAAATCATGGC
>CAYORE010000007.1:0-6093 GCA_964406325.1 uncultured Bdellovibrionales bacterium
GGAGTGCGAGTTATTTTAGTGCCGGATGACAAGGCCGTTTCCACTATTGCTCAAGTGCTGGTGGAAACCGGCTCCAAATACGAAACAAAGAAACTGAACGGAATTTCTCATTTTGTGGAACATATGGTTTTTAAGGGAACGAAAAAAAGACCTTCCACTAAAATTATTGCCGAAGAAATTGATGCTGTCGGTGGACAAATGAATGCTTTCACCGGTCAGGAGGAAACCGGTTATTGGATTAAGGTTCCGTCCAAACATAGTAAATTGGCTTTAGAGGTGGTGGCGGATATCTATTTAAATCCTTTGCTGGATGAGAAAGAAGTGGAAAAAGAGAGAGGAGTTATTTTACAAGAGATGGCGATGATTAACGATTCACCGGGCCGAAAGATTGAAGATGTTTTTATGGATTTGTTGTATGGTGATCAACCGGCGGGGTGGAGTATTATAGGAACCGAGAAGAGTGTTAAAAAAATTCAGGCATCGGATTTGCGAAAATATATGCAAAAAAAATATTCTCCTCAAAAAACGGTTGTAACCGTAGCGGGAAATTTTGATGTGGTGAAAATGAAAGAAGTTATTGAAAAATTTTTCGGAGCTAAAAAGCGACAACGGGGTGGAGTGATGAGAAAAATTGTTGAAAATCAGAGTAAACCGCAGATTAAGATAGAAAATAAAGAAACCGATCAAACACATTTAATTCTTGGTTTTCGTACTTTTGATATGTTTGATAAACGAAGATATGCTTTGAGTTTACTTTCCGGTATTTTGGGTGGCGGAATGAGCTCTCGAATGTTTTTGAAGATAAGAGAACGGGAAGGGTTGGCTTATTATATTCATACCGCCAATGAATTGAGTTTGGATTCGGGTGTTTTTGTGGTGCAAGCCGGTGTGGGACACAACAATTTAAAAAAGGCCGTGAAGTTAATTTTGCAAGAAATTAAAAAGATTTCTCAAAAACAAGTTTCTCAAAGAGAACTGAAAAAAGCTAAGGACAAATTGGAAGGCGGTGTTTTGATGGGGCTGGAGACTATTCAGGCCAGAGCCGGTTTTGTGGCCAATCAAGAATTGCATCGGAAAGAGGTAAAAACGGTGGATTATATTTTGGAACAATATAAAAAAGTAACTGTGGCTGATATTCAAAAAGTTGCTCGAGATATTTTTCGGAATTCCAAATTAAATTTGGCAGTTATCGGACCGCAGGAGGGGGAGAAGGATGATTTGAGAAAGATTTTGCAAGTTTAAAAATTATTAAATTTTTGGGATTAAAGTTGGGTGCTTCTAAGAATATCCTTGATATTATTGTTGAAACGGGGTAATATAAAAACAAAAGAAGTGGTAGTGGTAAATTTAATTTTATGCAAACTCAATCAATTGAAATTTCTTTAAAAACAATCTGGTATACGGTTTTTATTGTGGCCGGAGCTTGGTTTTTGTTTGCCATTAGAGATATTCTTTTATTGTTATTTTTAGCAATTATAGTTTCCAGTGCCGTTCAGCCGGTTGTGGATCGTTTGGAAAAAAAGAAAATTCCCCGAACAGTCAGCACGGTGATTATTTATGCTTTGTTTTTAATAACTCTCAGCTGGGGAGCGAAGGTGATTTTTCCCATTTTGGGAACGGAACTAAAGGAAATGAGCATTGTCTTTGGGCAGTATTTGGGAAATTTCAGTGAAATATTTAAAAATTATTCCAGCACTCTCAGTACTTGGAATTTTACCGAGCAGTTGGTTGTTTTAAAAAACAGTACAACTGATGGCGTCACCCAGTTGGGAGTGAATATTTTCAGTAATACGGTGGGTGTTTTTACGGGATTGTTCAAGACGATGGTGGTGATGTCTTTGTCTTTTTATATGATTGTCAAAAAAGATGGAGCTTGGGGGTTTGTTAAAAACATTGTTCCCAAAAAATATGAATCTTATGCTATCGGTTTAATTAAAAGAATTCAACATCAAGTGGGAAGATGGATGATTGGACAACTTATTTTGATTGTCATTATTTTTGTGTTGGAATATTTGGTATTATTGGCGTTAAATGTTCCTTTGGCTTTGACCTTGGCTTTGTTGGGAGGAGTTTTGGAGGTCGTGCCCTACATCGGACCAACTTTAAGTGTTATTCCGGCTATGCTTATCGGTTTAACGATTTCTCCTTGGGTTTCCGCCATTATTTTGATAGCTTATATTTTAATTCAACAATTGGAAAATCATATCATCGTACCTTTATTAATGAAGAAAGCGGTTGGACTTAATCCGGTGGTTATTATTTTGGTTTTGCTTATCGGGGGAAAGTTGGCGGGAGTAGCCGGTTTGATTTTGGCGGTACCTTTGGCGGCGGCCGTTAGTGTTGTTTGGGACGATGTGGTGAATAGAGAATATCGGAATAGGTAATTGTAATTTATAAAGTTAGTTAAAAAAATACCAATGAACTAACTAATTTTTTCATAGCACAACACCTTCTAAGTGTTATGAATTGGATGGAATTTTGGTGTTAAAATTCCTATTAAGCCAACATTGTAGTTTAATGCACGGAGTTTGTTAAGGAATAAATAAATCAAAATTAGACATTTAAATTTTAATTATTGAATTAAAATTTAAAATTAGAATCAGCATGTTGATAGATGATGTTACAATTAAAGTAAAGGCCGGACGAGGCGGGGATGGTTTATCCGCTTTTTCTAAAGTAGTTTTGGAAAATGGTCCTACCGGAGGTAACGGGGGACGAGGAGGTGATGTTATTGTCAAAGGAGTAACTGACTTGGGGGCTTTGCGACAATTTCAACACAAGAAGGTTATCAAAGCGGAGGATGGTAAAAGGGGTGGTCAAAATATACGGGAAGGAGCTAAAGGAAAGGATGTGACGATTTTAGTTCCGGTAGGAACTGTTGTGCATAATTTAAATAAAAATACTCAGCAGGAAATCACCAAAAAGAATGCCGAACTTGTTATTGCTCGGGGAGGCAACGGTGGTTTTGGTAATCATCATTATCGCTCCAGTCGAAACACTTCTCCCACCAGAGCTAATGAGGGAGCGGAAGGAGAAGAGTTTGACATTCGCTTGGAATTAAAATTAATTGCCGATATCGGGCTAATCGGTTATCCCAATGTTGGTAAATCAACTTTTTTAAATACTTTTACCGGTGCTCAGAGTAAAGTGGCTAATTATCAATTCACCACTTTAGAGCCACACTTGGGTGTTTACTACGGTTTAATTATGGCGGATATACCCGGTTTGATAGAAGGGGCTTCCGCCGGTAAGGGATTAGGGCATAAGTTTTTACAACACATAGAGCGGACCAAAGTTTTGTTTCATTTTATTGCCGCTGATAGCATTGATCCCGTCAATGACTATTTGATTATCAGAAAAGAGTTGGAAGAATTTAATCCCAAACTTTTACAAAAAAAGGAGTGGATTATTTTGAGTCGGATTGATGAAGTTAAACCGGAGGAACTGAAAAAAATAAAAGAAAAGCTAAAAAAATATAATCCACAAATCAAAGAATTAAGCATTTTGGAAGATAAAAGTGTGGAGGAGATGAAAAAATTTTTGAATGAGTTCAAAGGTTATAATATTTGAAGTGGGTAAATAAAATTTATGAAACAAGAAGAAAAAAACATAGTTTCTGTTAACTTAGAGGTTGAAAAATTACAAAACTTATTTGAGAAGTATGTGACGATGTACATTTTACCGAGATTGTCACAAAAAGAAACTACTACAATATTTCAAAAAAAATATTTGCCTTCAGCAAATAAATTTGTTGCCCCAAAGATAAATAATATTGAAATTGTAAAACAAAAAATTCAAACAGAAATTCAAAAAGAAACAGCTTTAGTCAGGTCTTTGTTAACGGCCGATATGGATTATTTAAAGTCCCTTGTGTCTGAAATAAATTTCAGTGCATCCCAGGCAACAATTTTTAAATATTTAGATGACTTGGGTGCTGTAAATACGCTGGAGGATTCAATAGAAATTATAGAAGCCGGTTTAAGAAATAAACAAAATTTAGATGTTCAATTGCTTGCTTATGGTAGGCTAATTATTTTAAGTGATAAAATATCTGAGAGTGAAGAGGAGAGAGTTGATAAAATCCTAGAGGCATCCGTGGAAGAGTTGGCTAAAACTGTCGGGGGGTATTTTTTAAATGAGTTTGCGATAATTACCTTAACCAACCTTTCTAGTATAGCTCAGAAGTCAATTGATCACTTGAGAAATTATTATCAAAAGGCAACAAATATAATAACTAAAAATTTGGCACTAGGTTGTCTTTTAATACATTTGTCTGAAAAAGAATTTTCCGAAGAGGAGATACGAGATTATTTGCAATGGAGAGAGGAAGAATATAACAGCAATTTATATTATTATCATCATCAAAACCATTCAAAAAGTAATTTTGGTAAAACCGGTGGAGAAATAAAATTGTTTGGTAAAAATTTGTTTAATAAAATAATTCAACACAAATTACCGACAACTTCTTTTCTGGCTTGGCGGAAGGCCTACGAAAATCCGGAAGCTTGGGAAAAGGCCGGATTTGACTATGTGCCCATAGGGCCAATTATTTCTTTTCGACAAGATGATGATTATTATACCAAAGTAAATTCCGGAGTTTTGGGGATTACTCTGTGGGAGTATGAAAAAATATTTGGTAAAAATGAAAGATTATTTGAAAATGCACAAAAAATAAAAAAAGTTTTGAATAATCTAAATATTGAGTATAATTATCAGAGGCCATTACATTGGCATAGAAAAAATTTTTGTTTACAATTCAAGAGAGACGAGAAGGGAAGAATTGACTTGAAAAAGATTCCACAAATTTATTTAATTGATTGGGATTATGCGGTAATATCTTAAAATTTTTAAATGAGCTTTCAAATTTTAAATGTTAAAATTGATAATCTAGCCAAAGAGGAGATTGTTGAGAAAATTAAAAATTGCCTGAAATCAAACAGTCATTGTCAAATCGCCACGGTAAACCCGGAGTTTATTTTAAGAGCACAGGAAAATAAAAAATTTAAAAATATTTTAAATTCCAAAAAGACTCTATGCGTGGCCGATGGGATTGGTTTGAAATTTGCCGGTTGGTGGTATGGACAAAATTTAAAATATCGTTGGGCGGGAGCGGACTTAATGAAGGAAATTTTAAAAATTGCCGATGAAAAAAAACAAAAGGTTTTTTTAATCGCCAATAAGGACGGTTTAAGTACTTGGCAAGAAACAGCAATGGCCATCAAAAAACTTTACCCGAAACTTAAAATCAGCGGAATAAATATTTCCATTAAAAGTACTCCATATAAAATACCGGATACTAAACACGATGTCATTTTTTGTTCTCTCGGTGCTCCGCAACAAGAAATATTTTTGTATCAATTACGAAGTGTAGCAAAGATTGCCATGGGAGTGGGCGGAAGCTTTGATTTCTTGACCGGTAAAATTAAACGGGCACCTGGATTTTTTCGTCAATTTGGGTTAGAATGGTTATGGAGGTTAATTATGGAGCCGCAATACCGTTGGAAAAGAATTTGGCGAGCGGTAATTATTTTTCCAATAAAGGTGGTTTTTAAAAAATAATAAGTTAATTCTAAAGCTATGTCAGAAGGCAAATCGTTTAATGTGCCAACTAAGAGAGAGCAAGACGGGAAAGAAAAATTAAAAGAAAGAATGGAAAGTTTAGGAGAAACGGTTGAAGAAAAAATGAAAAAACTTTATCCAACTTTACACATAGAAGCAAAGACAATTCAGGAAAGTAATGAACAAAACAATATCCCGGAAAGTTATTTGTTTGATATTTGGATGGAACCGTTAATTCTTGAACAAAAACCCACAACCATTGTCGTGTTGGATTTATCAGAAGAAAGTTTGCAGGGACAAGTAGAAAAAACACTTCAGAATTGGAAAGATCATTTGGCTAAAGAAGCGATGGAACAATTAGGGAAAAAATATCCCGGTATCAGAATTAGATTTAATGTCAGTAAAAAATTTCCGAATGGCGCGGTGCATTTTTTCAGTGTAAGTTGTCCGGAAATAATACCTTCCGATGGCATAGAGGATAACCCGTCGGATTCTTTGGCAATAGAAACATTATCCAAAGAAGTTTTGTTGAGT
>CAYORE010000008.1:0-2569 GCA_964406325.1 uncultured Bdellovibrionales bacterium
ATTTTAAATTTTAATTATTTCTATAAAACTACCAATTAACTATGATTAATTTACTGTCCCCCAATGGGAAAATAAAATAAATTTGTAACATATTTCCTTTTATTTATATCATTTTAAACGGTAAAAAGCAAACTTTTTTAAACTTCTCATCCCTTAATTGATTTTTTTATAAAACCGTGCAAAATAAAATTCTTCTTGACAAGCGAAGGCATTGCGCTATGATGATGGACTTATTATAATATAATTAATCAATAAAAAAATATGAGCAAAAAACACTCGTCGGGATCAATGTTTAAAGAAGAGTTAATAACCTTCTTAGATCAAGTGAGATACGAAGAAGCAATTACATTTGTTAATTCATGCATTAATAGTCCCAACAATAGACTTCCGGACAATATTAAACGTAGCTTGATGGATACTTTATTTAACTTTGCCGTTGATCATCGTCTATACGATTTGTTTAAAGATGCACTTCGCACAGTTCCCAATTATACTCTGCCTTATTCAACAGAATATCTATCCAGACAGTTTAATGTTTCTATGGAAAATATGGAAGGATTATTGAGAGAAATTGGAAAAGAACAAACAGAAAGTGAGATTGGAAAATCAATTGGTGGTGAATTTAAAATAAAATAATTATGGGTAAAGTTTAATTTTTAATCTTAAAGCAATGGTCTCGGAAAGTATATCAAATGGAGGAAATATGCCCGGGCATGATAGTGTTGAAACTTTTTCGTATTCAGACAAAGAAAAAATATGCCGGTTATTTTCAAAACTTCTTCCGACTGATGCTCCCTACAGAATATCCGTTAGTGATGACATTTTGGAAATTGAAAGTAATAACCCTTCCACCGACCTTCCTTCCGGAGATAGATTAGGAATTGTGAAAATTAATCTGGCGGAAATGTTGGGAGAATTGAACCCCATAACCAAGCTGGATTTATTAAACGAAGCAATGGCCAAAAAAACACTTCCTGATGTTGCATACTCGCTTATAATCAACAAATTGCTAAAACTTATCACCGAAAAATCTTCCTCCAAATCTTTTCAGAGTGGTTCTAACAACAATCAAAAATCCTTGTTGGATTTGCAAGACGATATGGGATTAAATAAATTTTATCCCGACTATGAGAATATTTTGATTACGACAATTGAATTGTATGTTAAAGAAGTGTTAAGAGTTGATAGGGATGTTTATAAAATAGTGAAACATTGGACATATTTAGAAACTGCCGAAGATATTCGCGCGATACGCAAAATTATCCAAGAGATAAATAAAGAAACGGTAGCGACAAACCCGGATAATTGGAAAGAGAAAATGTTATACTTACATTACGATAACAGCGGAAAACTAATTTTAAAAGACTCTACCGACCGACCGTTTGCGGAAATGGACTTGCCAATAACACTGAGTAAAGACGGTTTAATTATCAGTAAAATTAAATTTAATTTATATCACAACATAAAGTATTATTTGGATTTCTTCGTTAATTTCAACATCCTTCTGATAAGAGACTACCTTAAACTCCCACCAATGAATGAAGAAGTCATTACATTATGTTATACAGACAGAATAGAAGATGCTACTCGGCAACGACTAAAAAAATATCGTCAATAAACAACATCACTTTTAAATCCGCACAATCAACCACTCCAAAGCTCTGTTCATTTCCATCTCTCCGATTTTGGTTCGCTTGTCAATCTCCGCTACCATTTGGTAGATTTGTTTTATTTTTGCCGGAGAAAATTTTTTCAAGTTATTGATGGTCTTTTGAATAACAAAGGGATGTAAGCCGGTTTTTTGTTTAATCATAGCCGGAATTTTTATTCCCTGCTGTAAACACTCGGAAACTTTCAATAGATTTCTAATTTGAAAAATAACCATCGTAAAAATATAAAATTCATTATCACCTTGATCAATGAGTTGTTGCTTTAAAATTAAAGCTCTTTTTTTGTTATTGGCTCCGATAGCATCAACTAAATCAAATATTTTTGCTTCAATTTGTCCGGAACAAAGGCGACGAACAGCCTCAACTTCTATCGTCCCTTTTTCTTGATAAGCAATCAATTTATCAATCTCGTTTGACAGTTGCCAAAGACTTCCCTTAGTCAAAGAAATCAGTTCTCGGGTAGACATTAAAGAGGAAGTTATTTTCTTGTCACTCCGCTTTAAAAATTCTCCGTTAATCCACCGTCGTAATTGTTCATCGGTCATTTTTTTAAATTCCAATTTTTCTCCGCTACGCTTTAAATATTGCCCCAATTTTGTGCTGACACTCTTGGCTCCTTTTTCATTTGTTTCCGCAAAAACAATTTCCCAAGAATTATCTTGAAAAACTTTATTTTTTTGGAGAAATTCTTTTAATTTTTCCTGCAGTTCTTTTCTTAAATTTAAAGCATTTTTGATAATTAACATCCTTTTTTGGGAAAACAAACCTTGCCCTTGAGAAAAATTATCCAGAAGTTCCGTTAAGTCAATTTCATCCAAATCAAAACCAACCACCTCTCCTTCCGGATTTTGGTTTTTAAAGTCTTTTTTCAATTCAATTATTTTTTGCCGGATTAAATA
>CAYORE010000009.1:0-10974 GCA_964406325.1 uncultured Bdellovibrionales bacterium
AGATGATAGCGAAGGTGAGTAGTTGATGTATAAAATAATCTTGCATTACTATAATTAAATATTAAAAACAAAAATATGATAAATTTTAAGAAAAGACCATGGCAAGGAATCGTTTTGATTGTTTTGCAAATAATAACTTTACTTGGAATCATAATTGGAACTATTATGGGTCTATCAGTTTGGTTGAAAGCCTATATAATGTCCCAAGTTGCTAAAATAGCGGCTGCTTTTTATGTGTTCTTTCCGATAATTTTAACAGTTTCTTTTATCCTTGTTATTATTTTTACCTTATTGATAGCCGGTTTAATTAGTGGCAAGAAAATAGCACCGGTTGTTGTTTTGGTATTTTCAATTTTCAATTTTTTGTCCGGAGTTGTCGGTTTTTTTAAAATGTTGTCTATTGGTCAAACTGCCAGTGCTTTTTTAAGTTTAATTGGATTGGTTGTTGCAGTAGGTGTTATCTGGCTATCCATCGCCTGTCTAAAACATCCTTTTTATGGTGGAAATGGAAAAATTACCTTAGACACATTTAAATTCTGGAAAAAACGAATATCCGGTGGTGAAAAAATGACGACATTTTAGGGGGGTGGTTGAAATTTGATGGTATAAACCGAGACCGGCATTTATAGACTAAAACCGACATTTGTCGGTTATGACTAGAATTCGCCGGTTAAAAATTTTAAATTTTAAATTATAAATTATAAATCAATTTTAAATGATTTAATTTAAAATGTTAAAAGTTTGGTTTGTAAGAATGAGGTTGAACATTTGCCGGTCTTAGGTTTATAAAATCTATAAAGTCGAAACCGGCATTCGCCGGTTAAAACCAGCATCTGCTGGTCGGGGATTTTAAATGACTTAATGTTAAAGGTTTAGTTTGTAAGATTAAAACCGGTATTTGTCTATTGGGAGACAATTTTGACGGACAGGCAGGAGTAATCACAGTCTTTTTTCTAAAAATAATATCGGTAAAATATAAAGGAATATTTAAAAAATATAATCACTCGAGCGAGATGGTATCAGAAACAGAGTTCGGAAGCAATTTCCAATATTCACAACAGTTACACTATCACCACATCGCCATCAAAAAATCACCGCTATTACCGGTGATTTTTTGCGGTAATCATACCCGATAATATTTAGCCGTTGTATTTTTCCAAATCACTCTTAAATTCTTCCTTGTAAATATCCAGAAGATTTAAAAACAAAACAACTGTTACCGGTCCCAATAGAAAACCGGTGATACCAAACAAGGTAATCCCACCCATGGTTGACAAAAAGACTAACAAGGGATGTAGGCTGGTTTTGTTGCCAACTAGCTGGGGACGAAGAATGTTGTCAATACTGCCAATCACCAAGGAACCGACCATCAAAATAGTTATCCCTTGCCAGATATTTCCCAGCAGAAGCATGATTACGCCAACAGGTAACCAGACAATAGCCGTTCCCACCATGGGAATTAAAGCAAAAATTGTTGCCACTACCCCCAGTAAAACAGCCGAAGAAACTCCGGTCGTCATAAATAAAATAGTTGTTAAAAATCCTTGAATAATCGCTATAATTAATGAGCCTCTTAAAGTTGCTCGAGAAATTTCCACAAAATTTTCCAGCAAGCGTTTTTCTTGATAATCCTTCAGGGGGGATACTTTGAAAAATTTATTAACCAAACGATCGCCATCCTTGAAAAAGTAATACAAACAAAAAAAGGTAATAAAGAGAGTAAAAACAAAATGACTCATACTCTGATAGGCATATTTGCCGAAATTAGCCAAGGTATTGCCAATGGTCTTTGTTAGGTTGCTCAAATTTTGTTCGTTAAGCAGAGAAGAGTTATTTAATTTTTCATTAAGGTAAGGGGAATTGTTAACTATTGCAAGCATACTGTCTTTTAAAGAAAATAAATCTGTTTTAAATTGATCCGAATTAACCGCTTGGTAACCGTTGAGTAATTCGGAAACCACTAATTTACCAACCAATAAAACCGGTAGAAAAATTATTAAGAACAATAAAGTGGAAGTTGCAAATGAAGACAGAGAAGGATTTTTGAGTAAATTAAGAATTTTTTGGTACCAACCGTTAAATAATCGTGATAAAGTAAAAGCCACAAAAATAGCGATCAAGAAGGGCTTAAAAATAAGATACATTCCCATTCCGGTTAAAATCAGTAAAACCAGTAGGTAAATATTGTTGAGATTTTTCATAGTATTTAAAATTAATGTTAAACTTCTTTTTTAACAAGCATCCAGATTTCTTTTTTGGTGATAACTTTAAGAAAAACCAACAAAGCGAAGTAAACCAGTGGGGAGGTGAGTAGCAAAAAGAAAAACGGGAAAGAAGAGAAAATGAAAATATACAAAACCATTACCAGTCCCGCCAATATAACGAGTCTAAAATTTTTCATCTTTGGCAAAAAATGTAGATTTTTATAAACAATGTAAGCACTAAGAACAACAACCAAAAACTCGGTTATTACGGAAACATAAGCGGTGGACAGGTAGGAATATTTGGGAATAAATATTAAATTGGCACTAACATTGAAAAGGGCGCAGGCAGACAGAGCGACTAATTGCTGTTTTTGTAATTTTGCCACCAATAAAATATTGCCAAAAAGCATTCCGAAGAAAATAAAAGCCAAAGCGAAAATAACAATTCGCAGAACGGTAGCCGAGGCGACAAAGGCCTCCCCGGCCACTATGTTGATAATGTCCTCCGCGAAAAACATTACAATGATAATTAAGGGAATAATCAGTATAATAAACAACTTAAAATTTTCATTTACAATAGATTGAAATTTACGACGATCTTTAAATACATAATAAGAAAGCATTGGCATAAGCAAGCCAATAATCATTCCCGGAAAGAAGGTTATATTTTCCAAGACCTTATAAGCCGCTCCATAAATTCCCACCGCCGTATTACCCTCTAAACTTTTCAATAAAATAGAATCTGCTCGAAAATAAATAAAGGTTACGATAACCGACAACCCAATCGGCCAAGATTCTTTGAGAAATTTTTTCCAAGTTTGCGGTTGAAAATTCAATTTAAAGCGAATAAATCTTCTGGAAAACAGGTAAACTAAAATAAAATTAGCCAACATACTGCCGGTTATTCCGATGACAATAAATTTAAATCCCAAATCCAGTTTAATCGTTAACAAAACAATACTTACTTGAATTAATTTCCCCAGAAGCTCTATTAAGCTCACTTGATACATTATTAATCGTTTTTGAAACAGACCAATGAGCACTTGATAAAAAGAATAAAAAATATAACTAAGTAAAACTAAAAGTAAAGCAATTTTTAATTCAAAAGAATAGGGGAGGAAATAAATCATAATCGGCAATAATAAGGCCAAGATAACGGATACCGTAATTCGCAAGGCCATAACATTACCAATGATTATTTTTTCATCGGCCTTTGGGCGGGAAATTTCCCTGGTGGCTGTTTGATAAATCCCCCAGTCTCCCAAGGCATTAAACAGTCCGTTGAAAGCCAGGGCGGTAATATATAAACCAAATTTATCCGGACCAAGATAGCGAGTGATAAGCATTAAGCCAAACAAAGCCAATCCCGTATTTAAAACCTTGGATATTGAGGCAATAATTACATTAAAAGCGATTTTTTGTGGAGTGGATGAAGTCATAAAAAGAATTTTAAATTATGTGAAGGAATTTAAAGCATTAAAACATTAAAAGTTAAGATATTTTTAAAATAAGCACCTTACTTTCAATGTATATTCTATCATTTATTTTTAAATAAATAAAGAAAAACTGTAAGGGTGGTATCTATCAACTAAGACCGAGCATTCGCCGGTCAAGACCAGCATTCGCCGGTCAAGAGTTGGTAAGGTTAAAAGTTGTGAAGGAATTTTTTAGAGGTGTTTTTTATACACTACCATATTACGAAATATGGTTCAAAAAATAAAACCCCCTTTTGTCGGAAAGGGGGAGTAAAATTTTTTGAGAAATTTGCAATTTTAAAACTTGATTTCATTATTCAAATTTCGCTATTCACCGGATGGACTGATGATTACTTTGCGATCTTCTCCTTCACCAATGCTTTCCGTTTTTACCAAATCATTTTTTTCCAACTCCAAATGAACCAACCGTCTTTCATAACCGTTCATCGGTTCCAAGGTGGACGCCCGTCCATTAATAACAACTTCTTGAGCGACTTCTCTGGCTAAATTTCTAATATAATCATCCTGCTGACGGCGATAACCGTTAACATCAACCGAGAAATTGATATGTTCATCAGCCTTGCTTCGTACTAATAGCTTAAGGATGTGTTGAATAGCTACCAGGGTTGTCCCGTGTTTTCCAATGATGAATTTAGAATCGGGAGAATCAATTTCTAGAGTAACATTGGTTTTGTCAGAACTGTCTTCACTGACAGATGTGGTTACTATTAATTTTGTCTGAAAGCCCATTTTATCAAACATTTCTTGAGCCGTTTCTTTGATTAATTTTTCTTGTTCTTTACTTATCATAATATTTGAAATTTATTAGTTAGCTTGACCGGTTGTTTTAGATTTCAATATTTTCTTGTCTTTTTGAATAATAAACCATTGCTGGATAGCCATAAAAACGGTTGTAACCAACCAGTATAGAATAAGTCCGGAAGCAAATTTCATACCAATTACCAATGTTAAAATCGGACCCATATAAACCATTTGTTGTTGCATCATTGCGCCAAAATCCGGAGTGTCATCTTCTTTCTTTTCTTTCTTTTTGGCGGGCATTAATTTTTTATCTTCTTCTTTTCTGGCTAACATCATTTTTCCTTGCCAATATTGAGCCAAGGCGGTAATTACCGCCAAAAAGATGCTTGGTTTCGCTAAATCCAGAAATCCGAAAGCGATTGGGTTTAATTGTCCGGGATTTTTAATAAAACTGTAAACCAAATCGGATACTTCCGGAGTATTTAATCCTAACATAAATACTCTATAAAGAGTGATTAAAAATATTAATTGAATAATCATCGGTAGACATCCTCCGGCGGGATTGATTTTCTTTTCTTTGTAAAATTCCATCACTTTCTTCCCTTGTAATTGTTTGTCATGCTTGTATTTTTCCTGTATCTTCTTTAACTCCGGTTGAATCTCTTGCATTTTTTTCTGAGACTCAATTGATTTTCGAGAGAGAGGGATCAAAAGGATTCGAATAATAATCGTTAAAATGATTATAGCCACACCCAAGTCCGGTATAATTACATACAAAACAATTAATAGATTATAAAGAGGTTGAAATATCAGTGTGGAAAAAAGAGATTTTATAAATGACATTGAATTAGATTAGTGAATTACCAATTATCTTAGACGAGTGAAAATATCGGACATATCCTTTTGAATTTCTTGAAAAGAAGTGTTTTCGTTTAAAGGTTTTTTGGAAATGATAACGATATCCAATGGGGAAAGCTTGTTTATCCCAAAGTTTCTAACAACCTCCCGTAGAAGTCGTTTGACTCTGTTTCTATTTACGGCCTTGCTAATAAACTTTGTATTTAAACTAAAAGCCAAACGAGGATAATCATACTTGCCGGGCAAATATTTTACAAAAACATATTTCCCGTGAATATAATTACCATCTTGAAAAATTTTTGATATTCTCTTGGAATTTTTCAAACGGAATTGTAACGGAAGCATATATTTATCTTAAAATAACCGGCATTTGAGTGAGGTGTTCGCTAAACAGACAGACGCTTTCGGCCTTTCTGTCTTCTGCTTTTTAAAACTTTTTTCCCTTTGGCCGTCGCGGATCTTTTTAAGAAGCCATGGCGTCTTTTCCGACGACGACTTTTTGGTTGATAGGTTCTTTTCGGCATAATTTTATCTAAAATGATTAAAATCAAAATCACGGTCAACCATTCGGTCAACAAAACAAATTGTAGCATTTTATAAAATAAAGTCAATGCTTGTCTCTTTGCTTGATGATTTTAATAATCTTGGTCGGTAATTGACATATTGATATTTAAGTGGTATAATTCATCGGACAGATTGATAGACAATCGCTCAGTCCCGAATATTGTGTCGGAGCTGAGAGGAAAGTCCGGGCATCGGGAGATTAAATTCTCCGGGATAATTGGTAACACCAATCCGATAACCGGTAACGGTTATTGCGGGAAAGTGCCACAGAGACAATACTACCTTATTTTCTTTTCAAGATGATAAGGGAAAGGTGAAAAGTGCCGAGAGGTCTTTGGGCTACTCGGCTCGCTTACCGGTGACGGTGAGTTGGAAGTTTATTTATTAATTTAAATAAATTGAGTGGTAAACCCTGTCTGATGCAAAGTCGTACTATCCGTTTTGGATTTTGAACCGCTAAAATCAGTCAGAAATGATTGTTGCAGATAAATGATTGTTATTATACAGAACCCGGCTTATTCAATCAGTCAAAAATAAAGGCGAAGCCCGCCTTTATTTTTTGTCTAAAATATTGTATACTCAAATTAACGAGTGAGAAGAGTAATTTAAATATTATTTCCAGCGGAATGAAAAAATCCGAATTGTTTTTCAGTGCCTTACAGGTTCCGATTGATTATTTAATGGTTGTTTTAGCCGGTATCACGGTTTATTATTGGCGTTTTTCACCGAAAATGTTGGCTCGCTATCCGATGCCTTCATCGGAAATTATTCCCCGAGGACAATATGCCCGAGCGGTGTTGGTGGTGGGAATATTTTTTGTTCTAATGTACGCCATTGATGGTTTATATAGAATTAAAAGTACAAAAAAATTTTTACGACAAATATATCAAGTTTTTAGGGCTACGGCTATTGTCGTAATGTTTATAATTATTTTATTCTTTTTAAACAGGGAAGTTTTTTCTTCCCGTTTTATAATTTTGGCCGGTGGCGGTTTGGTTTTCGTGTTTGTTTCTTTGGGTAGAGTAGCTTCCGGTTTGTTTCAGCAATATTTACTAAAAAAGAAAGGTATCGGACGCCATCGTTTGCTGTTGATAGGAGTTAATAATTTTTGCAGTAACATTAAAAAACAGACCGATCACAAGCCGTCGCTTGGTTATAAAGTGGTTGGACATTTGGAAACGATTGACCTGGAGAGAATTGAGAGGGTTAAGCAAATTAAAGGAGTGGATGAAATCATTGAATGCAGTCCCAATATAGATAAGCATAAATTAATGGAATTAAAAGAATATTGTATTCGGCATCGGATTGTTTTTAAATATTTACCGACTACTTTACAGGCCTCTAATTTTGATGTAAATATTTTTTTGGGTGAACCGTTGATTGAAATTAAAAACACCCCTCTGGATGGCTGGGGAAAAATTATCAAACGGATTTTTGATATTGTTGGGGCGATAGTGGGGATAATTATTTTTGGTCCTATAATGTTATTGGCGGCCTTGGCTACTTGGTTGGATAGCGGACGACCGATTATTTTCAAAAATGAGCGAGTGGGACACAAGGGGCGTTTTGATTTGTATAAATTTCGTTATATGAAAAATAAATATTGTCACGGCAAACAATACTCGCCGGAACATAATCGCAAGGCCTTGCGATATTTGGAGAAATTAATCGCCAAACAGTCAATTAAAAAAGGACCTTTATATAAAATAAAAGACGATCCTCGCAAAACGCGCGTGGGGGCGTTTTTGGAAAAGTATTCCATTGATGAACTTCCACAATTTTTTAATGTTTTGAAAGGAGAAATGAGTTTGGTCGGTCCCCGTCCCCATCAACCATTGGAAGTTAAGAAATATCAAGATTACGCTAAGCGAGTTTTGACAATTAAACCGGGAATTACCGGAATGGCTCAGGTTTCCGGACGAAGTGATTTAAGTTTTGAGGATGAAGTTCGTTTGGATATTTTTTATATTGAAAATTGGTCACTTTGGGGAGACATTAAAATTATTCTCAAAACTATTCCGGCGTTATTTGGTCGGAGGAGGAATTAGGGGTTGCGAAAAAATGTCCCAAATTTCGTTTTTAAAATTTTGTCCGCATTTTTACCGGATTAACAATCGGTAATTTGTAATCCATAAGCTATAATTCATCGTCTATCATTAATTCATCATCTATCATTCATAATTTATAACCTGAAACCCGTAACCCGTAATTGTTTTTGATAGTTGAGATAGAGTTTAAAAATAAATGAGATGGAAATATTTTTAACATTATTGGCCTGTCATTTTATCGGTGACATCGCTTTGCAAACGGAATGGTTGGCAGAAGAAAAAGGAAAAAGTTGGGAAATAAATTTTTATCATGTGGCCGTTTATTTGGCAGTATTTATTTTATTTGGCCCGAAACTATCCTTGTTGTCTTTGGGGATTATATTTATCTCTCATTTTTTGATAGATTCTTTAAAAAGTCGTTGGGATGTTATTAAATACACTTGGCAAGACCAAATATTGCACATTTTGATTTTATTGATTGTGTTTTTTATAACGAAGTAAATTGATAAACTTATGAAGAAAGGCGAAGATTATATCGGAGTTGGGGGCGGGTGTTTAATTTTAAATGACCGAAAAGAGGTTTTATTAATTCGTCGCTCCGGTGAAGTTCGTAACGAAGCGGGGTGGTGGAGTAAACCCGGCGGAGGAGTAAAATTTGGAGAAAAGGTTAAGGAAGCGATGATTAGGGAAATGAAAGAAGAGTTGGATATTGAAGTGGAGATAATCGGTTACTTGCCTCACACGGATCATATTATAACCAAAGAAACCAATGAAGACGAACAGCATTGGGTAGCGTTTAATTTTATTGCCAAAATAATTAATGGACAACCGAAAAATATGGAGCCTCATAAGTGTGATAAAATTGGTTGGTTTCCGTTAGACAAACTACCAGAAAAAATTACTCAAACCACCAAAGAGCCGGTGGAGAATTATCTGGAGGGTAAGTGGGTAAAGATTTAAAGCTTAGGACTTAAAAAGTTTTATACTAAAGGCATATTTTAAATTGTCATGAAAAAAGTGAATTATCAAGTAATAGGTATGTTAGGCAAAGATACTAGTAGGAAAATATTTAAAAAAACTTTCTTCATATATTTAACTGTGGTGATAGTTGTTTCACTGATTATAATTTTCCTTGCGTTGAAGGTATTTTCAGCTTCACACAGTTATCCAAATATGTCTTATAATGAATATATAATTTGTGAAAAAGAAAAGAAAATTAAAGACAGTATTTTAGTTAGGATAACAAATAAGGGGGTGTGTTTTCGTGAGAATGTATGCAAAATAGTAGATGGTGTCCAATGTAAAAATTTTGAAATAGGGGATAAATATGATGGAGGACTTAAAATTGTTAATGGGATAAATAAGGATAATTTTGATTTTGAAATAAAGAAAAACGATAGGTATACTATCTTACTGATAACAATAAACAATAAAACACAGACACATGTGTTTGGCGTTGGTCACTTTGGTGCTATGAGTGTGTTGGATGGGTTTGTAATAAAAAATGTAGACGAAGAGACATTTCAATATCTTGGCGGAAAGTATTCAAAAGATAAAAATTATGTGTATTATAAAGATAGAATAATAGATGCTGATCCTGCAACATTTATATACAAAAAGGGTAGAGGAAAAACAGTGGGACGTGGACATGATAAGTATGGAAGTTGGGTTATTGGAAAGATGAAATAATAAATTACTAAAATTAATTAAACATATGAATTTAGACGGTATTAAAAATATTTACATAATCGGAATTGAAGGGGCGGGGACATCGGCCCTGGCTTGTATTTTGAAAGCACAGGGGAAAAATGTGGTCGGTTCGGATGAGGGTGATCATTTTTATTATGATGTTTTGGTAAAAGCGGATATTAAAGTTTTCCATAAATTCACCGCCGAGAATTTAAAAAATGCTTTTCGGAAAACAAAGAGTGAGCCGGTCGGTGTGGAAAAAATAGATTTGGTGATTTATTCCACTGTTGTTCAACCGGAAACAAATCCGGAATTGCAATATACCCTGGAAGCGGAAGAACATTTTAAAGTAATGAGTTATCCGCAGGCCTTGGGAATGGTTTTTAATCAAGCGGAATTTGGCATTGCCGTTTGCGGTACTCACGGAAAAACAACCACCACAGCTATGTTAGCCACCGCTTTGGAAAAAGTCGGAGTTCAACCGACCGCTTTGGTCGGCTCTAAAGTTTTGGAATGGGGAAGTAATGCCTTGGTTGGCACAGGAAAATATTTTGTTGCGGAAGCCGATGAGTATCAAAATAAATTGCAATATTATAAACCCCGGGCGGTTATTTTAACTTCTGCCGACTATGACCATCCGGATTTTTTTCAAACGGAAAAGGAGTATTTGCAAGTTTTTAAAGATTTTGTGGAGCGTATTCCCGAAGATGGATTTTTAGTAGCTTATGCCGGCGATAAAAATGTAGTGGAAATTTCCAAATCCGCTCGTTGCGAAGTTGTTTTTTATGACGAAATCGGTGCTCAAGAAATTTTATTAAGCAATGATTTTTGCAGTGACGAGGAATGTCGGGGTAAAACTTTCGGTTGTTGTCCGGCTATTCGTCAAGCCAAAGAAAAAATTAAATTATTCGGCGTTCATAATTTGCTCAACGCTACCGCCGCTTTTAAGGTAATTCAAAAATTGGGCTTAAATGAGCAGGTGGCCAAGCGAGCCTTGCAAGAATTTTCCGGTACGGCTCGTCGTTTTGAAATAAAAGGAGAATATCAAGGAGCGGTTATTATTGATGACTACGCCCATCATCCGGTGGAGGTTCAAGCTACTTTGCAGTCGGCTCGTGAAAGGTACGGAGATAAAAAAATAAAATGTATTTTTCATCCCCATACCTTCACTCGAACAGAGGTCTTGCTAACCGACTTTGCCAAAAGTTTTGCGGAGGCGAATGAAATTTATCTCTTGGATATTTTCGGTTCCGCCCGAGAGAAACGAGGTGAGGTTAGTAGTAATGATTTGATTAGGGAAATTAAAATAAGAAATAAAAACAAGGTGGTGAAAAATTTGCATACGATAGAAGAGGCGGTGGAATATTTTAAAAC
>CAYORE010000010.1:0-6857 GCA_964406325.1 uncultured Bdellovibrionales bacterium
TTCCCCAATAATCATTTACCAACCTTTCAAATAAAATTACCAAAAAAAGTTTACAAAAACATTAAGGCCGAGTTTAAGGTGAAGCATTTATTTGATAAAGACGGTGATAAAATCAGAGTGGTGTGGGATTTTGGCGATGGACATAAAAGTTATCTCCGAAAAATCAAACACAAATACAAAAAGACCGGCAAATATACGGTTACCTTGACCGTTAAAGACGGAAAAGAAGCGGTGGTTAAGAAATTTAAAATTAAAGTTAGAAAATATCCCAAATATAAACTGCAGATAGTCGGGTTATTGCCTAATCCGGACGGTCGGGACAAAGGACAAGAATTTATTATTTTGAAAAATAACGGTAAAAAGAAAGTCAATCTTTTAGGTTATAAAATAGCTACCGGTTCCGGTGTTAAAAAAATAATCGGACACCCCATTTACAAAAAATTCATTTTAAAAGCCGGAGAAATGAAAAAACTTTACAATGCCTCCATTTCCAAATTCAATCTTCTTAACAAGCGGGGGGTTGTTCAACTACTTTATCCCAATGGTCGGGTGGCGACAGAAGTTAAATATGATAAAAGCAAAATCAATCCCAATGAGCAATATATTTTAAATGCTCAACAGCAATGGGTTTGGCAGGGAGGAATTCAGAGCAATTCATCTAATAAAGATAATTCTCAGGCACAAGTTTTGGGCGTTAGAAATGATAAACAATATGTAGACATCACGCTCAACAACCAAAACAAAAGATGCGAAACGGTTGGGCGGATTAAAATAATCAACTGGCAAACGCAAAATAATGAGAATAAATTTAAAAAGAGATTTTTATATTCCACTATCCTTTAACAAGCCCGCAAGTTAATAAAAGTTGCTACCTCCCCAGTTAGCTAAGAGAATGAAAAAGTTTACCCTTTTTCAGCATATTCACCGGTGGTCGTGTTAACCTTAATTTTATCGCCCTGTTTAATAAAGAGAGGAGTGGTAATTTGAGCTCCCGTTTCAATAGTCACTTGCTTGGAACCACCATCGGCGGTATTTCCCTTAACCGCCGGAGGAGCTTCCACAACCTCAAAGGTCATTTTGATGGGCAATTCAATATTGATTATTCTGCCATCAAAATAAAGCAAACTGACCTCCACTCCTTCTTTTAAAAATTTAGCATCGTCCCCGATTATTTTTTTGTCTAATTCAAATTGTTCATAAGATTCATTATCCATAAAATAAAAAGTATCTCCGTCTTGATAAAGATATTGAGCTTTTTTGGTATCCACTTCCGCCTCTTCCACTTTGTCAGCTCCTTGAAAAGTTTTATTCACCAGCGCTCCCGTTTCCAAATTTTTTAATTTGGTTCGCAAAACCGCTCCCATTCTACCCATCTTAGAGTGCTGAACCGTTAAAACGGAGAAAGGTTGTCCCTCAATAATAATTTTTTTACCGGATTTAATGTCTTTGATTGATAGCATAGTTTGATATTAAATATTTAATTTTAGAGGATTAAAATTTACTTTCTCAGTATGACTAAAAAAAGTGATTTTGTAAAGAATAAAATGATTTTGTGAATGATGAGGTGTTAAAGAGGTTTTTTAAGGGAGCGGGTTTTGTATGTAAAAATACTTCCATCACTTCCAAGTTCCGTATATAGAAGAATTATTTTTAAGCTCAAATTTTATCTTCCCTTGACAAAAGTTTAAATGTTGCTATACTAAAAACACATTTGGAAAGTCCGAAGAATTTCTCTCCCATACATACCGGCGTCCGTCGGGGGACAAGAAATTCAAATGCCACTGTTTGGGGGAGTCCCGAAGTGGGTTTTATTTATCCGGATTTGAATTAATAAATAATTTATATAGAAAATGATTAATTACGAAATTAATTTTCTTATTCTTCAGTCGGAAACTGAACAGGCGGATAAGATAAGAGAGGCGGTAAAAAAGTTAATTGCCAAATACAACGGTAAGATTACCGATGAATTGATTTATCAAAAAAGAAAGTTGGCTTACGAAATCAAACATGAACGGTACGGTTTTTACACCGTTTACAGGTTTGATTTGGAAACCGGAGAAGTTTTAAAAGATTTGACTAAAGATTTAAATTTACTAAATGGTGTTGCCAGGCATATAATTGTTCGGAGTGATGAAATCCCTCCTTTGCAAAAAGAGATTGGAAAGGATAGCACGGCGGAGCAAGGCAAGGAGGATGAAGGCAAAAAAAAGATTACTGACAAAAAAGAAGGTAAAAAAGTTTTGGCGGAAATTGACAAAGAAACAAAGAAACAAAAAGAAGACAAGGTTGCCTCTAAGGATGCGGTTGATGCGGTTAATGAAGATGAATCGGAAAAAGACGCTAAAAAAGAAACTGATACCCAAGATGTAGAAGACAGTAAAAAAATAAGCGACCAAGAAGAGTCGTCAAAAGCAACAAAAAAGACAGAAGAGAAAGCGGAAAAAACGACAACGGAAGAAACAGCTGAACAGGCAGAATTAAAAGATAAGGAAGTACCGGCAGAAAAAACTGCAGACAAATCATCCAAAACAAGTTCCAAGAAAGAGGAAATCTCCATAGAAGATTTGGACAAAAAACTTGATGAAATTTTGGATATTTAGAATTGTTTTCCGGCAGGGATTAAATTAACCAATGTTTTAATTTAATAATAATTAATTTACACCTATGAATGTAAATAAAGTCATTATCGTTGGTCGCTTAACTCGTGACCCGGAGAAAAAAGTTATCCCTTCCGGACAAACTGTAACTAATTTTTCCGTAGCCACTTCCAGTAGATGGAAAGGGGATAATGGAGAACAAAATGAAAAAACCGAATATCACAATGTCGTTGCTTGGGGTAAAAGGGGGGAAGTTATCGCTCAATATATGACCAAAGGGCAGGAAATTTTTGTAGAAGGACGATTGGAGACCAGAAGTTGGGATGACCAAGAAAGTGGAAAAAAAATGTATCGAACGGAAATAATTTTGGATAATTTTGAATTTGGAGCTAAACCGGGAGGAGCTTCTCGAGGGGAGTATAATAATTCCAATCAAGAAAATGTTCCCGCCGGCAATCCTCAGGGATCCACTCCGCCACCGGCCAATGAAGATGTTAACATCCCGGCACCGGAAGAAATTCCCACTATAGATGTGGACGCCGATCAAGAAGAAATTAAAGTGGAAGATATTCCTTTTTAAGTAATTTTAATTTTAAAAAGTATGCAAAGAAACTATCAATCACCATCTAATAACAGAGTGATGGGTAACCAAGAAAAGGCCTGTTATTTTTGTGCCAATAATGTTGATTTGGTTGATTACAAAGATGTGATTTTATTAAGAAAGTTTATTAACACTGTTGGGAAAATTATTCCCCGTAAAAGAACTAAGGTTTGTTCTAAACACCAAAGAAGTGTTTCTCGAGCTATTAAGCGAGCCAGGGTTATCGGCTTGTTGCCATTCGTAGCACGCTAATTGAGGATATGATTACTAAAGTTAATTGAAAGTCACGGAAGTTAATTGAGAGTGTAGTTAGTATGGCTAGTAAAAGTGATTTAGGACCGCCGGCGAAGCCGGCGGTCTTTGTAACTGACAGCTACCGTTCCTCAACTATCAATCGGCAACCGTTAACCGGTAATTTCGGAAGCAAGTCCAAGGCAAACAACCTTGCCAGAAAGAAGAATACGGAGTAGTATAAAGTTAAATAAAATTTTAAGATTTAGATTTTCAATAATATTTATTAATAATTTAAAAATAAAACAGCCCCGGGAGTATTTTTGGAAAGGCAGAGTTAAATTAAGTGTCACAAGATATGTCCAACAGAATGATAAAATCAAAAAAGGAAATTGCCATCTTGCGAGAGGGTGGTAAAATTTTGCACGAAGCTTTGCATTCAGCCAAAGAATTGGCTTTAGAAGGAGTTAAGCGAGAAGTTCCTTCTCATGAATTAAATGATTTGGCAATTAAAATAATCAGAAAATATGGCGGAGAGCCATCCTTTTTAAATTATGAAGTCGGTCAAGATAAAAATGGCCCCATTAAATATCCGGCCGCTCTCTGTGTTTCCAATAATCAAGAAATTGTACACGGCATTCCTCGGGATGATAAAATAATAAAAAATGGAGATTTGTTAAAGTTGGATTTGGGAGTTTGGTATAAAAATCTTTGTACAGATGCCGCTCTCAGCGTGGCGGTGGGAGAAGTTAAGCCGGTGGTAACCAAATTGATAACGGTAACCGAAAAGGCCTTAAAGATTGGATTAAAACAAATTAAACCGGGCAAAAGAATTGGTGATTATGGTCAAGCGGTGGATGATTTTGTTACTCAACAAGGATTTTTTACAGTCAAAGGATTAGTAGGTCACGGCGTTGGTTATGAGGTGCACGAACCGCCCCAAATACCAAATTTTGGCAAAGCCGGAGAAGGATTACAATTTAAAGAAGGGATGGTTTTGGCTTTGGAGCCGATGGTAAATCAATTCAGTGAAGATATTCGGCTGGACAGTGAAAAAGACGGCTTTGCCTTTACCACTGTTGATGGCGGATTGGCCGCCCATTTTGAACATACCATTGTAGTGACAAAAAAAGGAAATGAAATTTTAACTTAATAAGGGACTGATAAAAAGACGGAAGAATAACCTTCTAAAATTTGAAATAATGACAACAAGTCGTGATGATAAATTAAAATATTACCTGGGGGTTGACTGGGGATTGAAAACAACCGGTTTGGCCATTGCGGACAGTGAGCTTAAAATAGCCACCGTTTTACCGGAAGTGAAAACAGAAGGACTGATTGCCAGGATTAAAGAACTGCAAAAGGAATATAAAAACTTGACGGTAGTATTCGGTGTTTTGGAGCAAGCGGAGAAATTTGCCAATCGAAATAATCATTCTTTGCAAGTTAAGAAGAATGAAATTTTGCAAGCCATTAAAGACGTCGTGGAGGAAGTGGTTGTTTCCGAGGAAATGCTAACTACAAAAATAGCCCAACAAAATCTTTTGGCAAGTGGCAAAAAAAATGTTTCCAAAAAGGATAATAGTGAATCAGCCAAGATTATTTTACAGAGCTGGCTTGACAAATAATCATTTTCTTGTATACTTTAACCTATGCAGACAACGAGAATTATTTTAAAAATTCTTGTTTGTCGGGAATACATTTTTAATCATTAACCATTGCGAATAACGGAAGGTAAACGCGTATGGTCTGTACGCATTTTTGTTATTTGCAACACTTACTCGAAGAAGCTTCTTCAATAAATTCACTAAGTGTATTCCCGGAAAAGTGAATTGGGTAAGTAAATAATAAACCTATGACAACAAATAATAACATTGTCACAGAAGACAAAGTGCAAACAGAATCAAAAATGGCTGAATTGCTGGAAACAGCTCCGGTAAAAGTGGTAAAAGAAGGTGAAAAAATTACCGGTAAAATCGTAGACATTACCAGCAATGCCGCCTTTGTTGATTTGGGAACTATCGGTACCGGAATTATTTACGGCAAAGAAATCAAAGACGGTTTCGGATTGAATCGTAAGAAATTGGGAATTGGTGATGAAATTTCCGCCGTAGTGGTAGAGCCGGAAAACGAAGAAGGTTATGTGGAATTATCCATTACCGAAGCGGTCAGAGAAGAGGCCTGGAGAGACTTGATAGAAAAACAGGAAAATAAGGAAGCGGTCAAGGTTAAAATACTTGATGCTAATAAGGGAGGATTAATGATTGAACTAAATGGCGTTAAAGGATTTATGCCGGTTAGTCAATTAACGGCCGAGCATTACCCTCGAGTAGAAGATGGTGATAAAAATAAAATTTTGGAAATTTTGAAAGGTTTTGTTGATACGGAAATGACTGTCTGTGTTTTAGTGGCGGACGAATCGGAAGAAAAACTTATTGTTTCTGAAAAAGAAGCTCATAAAGATAAAGAAAGAGAATTTATCGCTGAATTTAAGGTTGGTGATATCGTTGAGGGTGAAGTTAGTGGCGTGGTTGATTTTGGGGCTTTTGTAAAATTTTTACCACCATCCAAACTGGAAACCGGCGGAGAAGAAGACAAGCTGGAAGGATTGGTGCATATCTCCCAACTGGATTGGCAGTTGATTAATAATCCCCGAGATGTTGTTAAAGTTGGTGATAAGGTTAAAGCCAAAATTATTTCCATTGATGAAACCAGAATTTCTTTATCAATCAGAGATTTGAAAAATGATCCTTGGATGTCCGTTGAGGAAAAATATAAAGTTGGTGAAGAGTATAAAGGAAAAATTGATAAAATTAATCATTTCGGGGCGTTTGTTTATTTGGACAAAGATATTCATGGTTTGGCGCATGTTAGCAGTTTCCCCGGTTATCCGAATAAAAATATTGATGAAGTTGTTGAGCTGGATAAAGAATATATGTGGAAAGTTATGTCCATTGAACCGAACTCTCATAGAATGGGATTAAAATTTGCCGGAGAAGTTGGGGCGAAACCAAAAGATCAAGAGGAAAAAACGGAAACAGCCGTTAAGGACGCGGAAAAACCGGCAACGGAAAAGAGAGCGGACAAGAAAAAGAAGGAGGAGGTGGATGATTTAACCAAAATTGAAGGAATTGGTCCGAAAATCGCCGAAGTGTTAAAAGAAAATGGTATTGATACTTTCGCAAAGTTGGCGAACTCCAAAGATGAGGATATTCAAAAAATGATTAAAGAAGTGAAGGGAAATCACGATGCAACCACTTGGAACGAACAAGCCAAACTGGCTCAAGACGGAAAGTGGGATGAGTTGCAAAAATTGCAAGAAAAATTGGTTGGCGGAGTGGATAAGAAAGACAAGAAAAAAGACACAGTCAAAGAATAGAACAGATAAACCGACCGCCGGCTTCGCCGGCGGTCGGTTTATTTTACTC
>CAYORE010000011.1:0-5457 GCA_964406325.1 uncultured Bdellovibrionales bacterium
CGCCATTTTAGCCCGCAAAAGAATCGCTCTCGGTCCCATTGATTTTAATCCCAAATATAGAAATTGCACCAAATGCGGAGAAAAAACACAGGTTACTTTTCCGGAAGATCATCCCGATGCTCCGTTAAGGGTTTATTGTGAGAAGTGTTATAATGAAGAGGTGGGGTAGTGTCTAGTATTTACCTTAATTGTTTAAAGTGATTGTTAAACAGTCGCACAATTATTTTGTTTATACGGTTGTTTGTCTATACAACTATTCAATTGAATAGTTGTATAAGTAAAATTAAAAAATGATAAAATGTTAAAAGTGGTTATATGAGAAAGGAAACAAAACAATGTCAAAATTGTAAAAACGATTTCACCATTGAAGATGAAGATTTTGAATTTTATGAGAAGATGAAAGTACCGGCGCCGACTTGGTGTCCGGATTGTCGGGCCAAAAGACGAATGTCTTTTTATAATGTAAATACTTTGTATAAACGAAAATGTGATAAGTGCGGAAATGAGACTATTTCCATTTATGATCAAGATACAAAATTTCCGGTTTATTGTTCCGAGTGCTGGTGGGCGGATGATTGGGATGCGGAGGAGTATGCCAAAGATTACGATTGGAATAAAACTTTTTGGGAACAGTACCAATCCTTGTTAAATGAAGTGCCTAAGCCGGCGGTGGAAGTGGATTATTTGAAAATGATAAACAGTCCCTATGTGAATGCTTGCAGTGCTTTAAAGAATTGTCATTGGGTGTTTTTGGCATCTCCCAGTGAAAATGTTTCTTATGCTTTTTCTATCGGTGACGTTAAAGATTCTATGGACTTGACCAATGTGGCGATGTCGGAGAAAAGTTATTTTATTTTTAACGGATTTCGTATATACAATTCCAGTTTTTTGGTAAACTGTGGGGATTGTTTGAATGTACATTTTTCCAGAGATTTGAAAAATTGTCATGATTGTTTTGGTTGTGTTAATTTACGAAACAAATCCTATTGTTTTTTCAACAAACAACTTACCAAAGAGGAATATCAAAAAAAGATTAAAGGGATTAATTTGGGCAGTTATCAGGTAGTTGAGGAAATGCGTCGTCAGACGGCGGAAATGTTTTTAACCGCCCCGGTTAAATATTATAACGGATACAATAATGAAAATGTTAGCGGGGACTATATTTGGAATTCCAAAAATGTTCAAGCCGGTTACGGAATTGAGTCGGGGGAAAATGTAAAATATTCTCAAATGTTGGAGATGGGTCCGGTGAAAGACTGTTATGATTATACCAGTTGGGGGGATAATGCTCGACGGATGTATGAAGTCAGTCATGCCGGAGAGAAGGTGGCGGATATTAAATTTACCAACGGTGCTTGGTATAGTTATAATATTGAATATTCGGACAACGCCTTACATAGTCATGATTTATTTGGCTGTGTTTTTATGCGTAAAAAAGAGTATTGTATCTTGAATAAAAAATACGGCAAAGAGGAATATTTACAGATGGTGAAAAAAATTAAAAAACAAATGGATACTGAGCCATATATTGATCAACAGGGGAGGATTTATAAGTATGGAGAATTTTTTCCACCGGAATTGAGTCCTTTTGCTTATAATGAATCTATTGCTCGAGAATATTATCCTTTAAATCGTGAGGAAGTTGAAAAAGAAGGGTATGTTTGGAGGGAAAAAGGAAATAGAAATTATGAAATAACTTTGCAAACGGAGAATATTCCCGATGATATCAAGGATGTGGATAATTCAATTTTGCGACAAACCATTCAGTGTGCTACGAGATTGGAAGAGAGAGAAAAAAATAATTGTACGGAAGCCTTTAGGTTGACAGCAAAAGAACTGGAATTTTATAAAAAAATGAATATCCCTTTGCCCAGATATTGTCCCAATTGTCGGCATATGGAAAGATTAAAAAATAGAAATCCTTTAAAGCTTTATAAGCGAACTTGTATGAAAGAAGGTTGTGATGTGGAATTTAAAACAACCTATGCTCCGGAGAGAAAAGAAATTGTTTATTGTGAGAAGTGTTATAATAAGGAGGTGGGGTAGGTTGTTTTACTTTACTTTTTTGAAATATATATTATTATAAGAGGAGTGTTTGGCGTTAGTGGTGCTTTGGGAGTGTTAAAAAAAATCAAATGCGGGTGTCGGTTAATGGTAAACCACAGGTCTCCAAAACCTGGACTGTAGGTTCGATTCCTACCACCCGTGCAACGGAATGTTTTTTGTTATTTGGGTGAAATTACAATAAAGAGTTTTTTAAATTAAAAATTTTTAAAAATTTAAAAGCGAGGTATGACAGAAACAGTTTTAGTTGGTTTGAGTGGTGGAGTTGATTCGGCGGTGGCGGTGAAATTATTGCAAAATGATGGTTATAAAGTGAAAGGTCTTTTTTTGGAAATGTTAACCGATAATGATTTTAGCAGAGCGGAAGAATTGGCACGACAATTGAAAATAGATTTACTTAAAAAAGATGTTAAAGAAAGATTTCAGCGGGAAATTGTTCAAGATTTTGTAAAACGGTATTCTACGGGCTTAACTCCCAATCCTTGTGTTCTTTGTAATCCTCAAATTAAATTTAAATATTTATTGGAAACAGCGGGAGAGTTGGGGATAAACAATGTGGCTACCGGGCATTATGTGCAAAAAATACGAAAAGAAAAACATTTTACTCTTAAAAAAGCCAAAGACGAAACGAAAGATCAATCATATTTTTTATACAAACTTAAACAAGAGGTTCTGCAAAAAATTAAATTTCCGTTAGGTGGGTTATTGAAAGAGGAGGTGCGAGAAATTGCCTCAAAAGAAGGATTGAAAGTTCCCAAGAGTGAATCGCAGGATGTTTGTTTTTTGCAGGAGGGGCGTTTGGAATATTTTTTAAAAAAGAATTTGCCAGACAAGTACTTTCAATCGGGAGATATCCTTGATGAAGAGGGGAGGAAGGTTGGAAAGCATCGAGGTTTGGTGGTTTATACAATCGGGCAAAGAAAAGGGTTGGATGTTGGTGGTGACGGGCCATTTTATGTAGTGGCGAAAGATTGGCGAAATAATATCTTGCAAGTTAGTCGTCGGCAAGGCGATCTAGAGAAGGAGAAAATTTATTTTTCCAAAACAAACTGGCTGATTGACAGTCCGCGGAAAGATAAAAAATATAGAATTAAAATTCGTTATCAAATGAAAGAGGTGTTGACCACCTTGAAGCGGATAGGTGAGCAAAGGTGGTTGGCACTTCCGGAAAGAAACTTGCGAGCGGTTACGCCCGGTCAGTCGCTGGTTGTATATGATGAAGATGAATTGGTGGGAGGAGGGATTATTTCGGATGATAATTTCAAGGTGAATAAAAAGGATAAAAAATAGAAAAATAAAAATAAAATAATAAATAGAAAAGGACTATTTTCAAAAAGAGATTAATTTGTTAAATAAGTTTATGCCAAATGTAAATGATGATGAAATAAGAAGTTTAAATAATCGTCTATCTGATTTAAGAGTGCGAATGGCTGATGCCAAGGCTGACTTACAGCGCTTACAGAGAAAGCAGGAGGAACATCAATTGAGAATAAGACGATTGACTAAAGAAATTCAAAGAAAGAAAATGGAATTGGACGAAATGAAACAGATGGAAAAAAAGTTTGCTCAAGAGGAGTTTGGGTTAAAAGAGGAAAGACGGCTATTGGAGAAAAAAATTGAAGAAGTGATGGCTCAAAAAAGATTATTGGAGCATATTTAAAGAGGATAAGTTAAAATATTGAAAGCAGTTCCATTAAGTAAAAAATAGAACAATATGTTAAATCTGAGACAATATTTTATTTGGACTTTATTGATTGTTCTGGTGACAATATTATTGGTGTTGGGAAAAATTTTTGGTTTGTTTCCTTTGGGAGCGGTAGCTTTTGGTGTTTTGGTAGTGGCAACAGCAATTTTGTCTTTTTATTATCCCCGTCAAATTTTTTGGTTATTTATTGCGTCTTTGCCTTTAGAAAATATTATTGTCTCTCCGGATATTGTTCCCATTTCTTTGCGGCCGTTTCAGTTAATTGGCGGGATGTTGTTTTTGGTTTTAGTAAAGGAATTTTTTATGGCGAGCAAAAAGGGCAGAGAGAAGAAAAACAAAAAGATAGATTTTCCTGTTTTGAGATTTGACTGTTTTTTGTGTCGGTTTTTTAGGTTTAAATTTTGTGAAATTAAAAATCGGGAAGAGTATTTAAATCCTTTGGACAGAGTGGTTTTTGTATTAATTCCTCTTGCTTTGCTGGGAGTGTTGTTCTCACCGGCTCCCACTGTTTCTTTAAAGTTATTTTTGGTGTTGGTGTCTTTCTTTGGGCTTTATTGGGTGTCTCGTAATTTTATCAGAACCGGGCGACAATTGGGTGAAGCAGTTTGGTTTTTTATTGTCAGTTTTGAAGCGGTGGCCTTTTTTAGTTTTTATCAGTTAGTGGCCGATAAATTGGGATGGGACAGTTTTCGGGTAATGAGTGGTAGAATTAACGGTACTTTTACGGAGCCGGATTGGTTGGGAATGTATCTGGTTTTTTTGCTGGCAATTTTGTTGGGAATAAAATATGTTTTAAAATTGTTGCAAAAAAATCCAAGTGTTTTTGGTGAGAGATTAAGAAGGTTTACGGAGTTGTATGTAGCCGGACAGTCTGTTTTTCGAGCTTTCAGAATTTTGATTAATTTGGAAATTTTTTTCGCTTTGGTAATTCTTGTTTTAACCGTTTCGCGTAGTGCTTGGCTAGCCGGTTTAAGTATTTTGGGAATGTATATTTTTATCGTTTTCATTAAGTGCGGTTGGAGGGAATCTTTGGGAACTGTTTTTTGGGACGGCTTAAAGGTGTTCTTGGTATTTATCTTTGTTTCTTTAACCGGATTGTCTTCTTTTCATTTGGGAAACCGAGCGGTAAGTTCGGTGAATGGATTACAAAAGATAACGGTTAGTTGTGTTTCTGATACCGCCTTGCCGGCCGGTGAAAAAATTGAAGGAGTGGCTGATTTGGTTCGGTACGGTTGTCGGCATATTAATTTAGAAGAAATAAAATCGGAAGAGAATGGAGGGCGAAAAATTTTGGAGGTTTATCGGCCGGATCCCAATGTGGAGATAAGAAAGAATATTTATAAGACAACTTGGCAACAAGTTAAACAGCATTGGTTTTTGGGACAGGGACTTGGTAGTAGCGGTGTTTTTTTGGGCAAGGATGATTTGGGACACAGTTTAAATGCTTCTAATATCTTTTTGGAAATTTTGGTTTCGTACGGTTTGCTGGGCTTGCTTCCGTTTATTTTAATTATGTTTACACCGCTTATTGTCGGTTGGAGATTTCTGCAAATAAAAGCCGGACGGTATGGAAATAAGCATCAAGAAGTTCTGGCGGTATTTTTTCTGTTAACTTTTTTTGCCATTTTAATTCCCAATTTATTCAATTCCGGATTTTTGTTGGGGTTCTTTTGGGTTTGGCTGGCGGT
>CAYORE010000012.1:0-1712 GCA_964406325.1 uncultured Bdellovibrionales bacterium
AATTATCAAATAATACGAAAGGCAAGTAACAGTTTGATTATTAACAGTAAAATTATGCAATTTGAAGAAATAAAAAAAAGAGCGTTGGAAATAAAAAAGAAATATGGGGAATTAGAAATTAAAAAATATGGAAAGGTTTGGGGTGGTAGAGAGTTAATGGAAGGTTTTGTTGGCGACGTTGGAGATTTGATGAAGTTGATTATGGTTAAGGAGGGAGTTCGTAAAATAGATGGAGATATTGATCAAAAATTGGCGCATGAGCTGGCAGATTGCTTATGGTCGGTGTTGGTGTTGGCGGATGAATATGATGTTGATTTGGAAGAATCTTTTATGAGAACAATGGATGGATTGGAGGAAAAAATGTAACAAATTATTTAAAGTTACTCCGCAGGTATTGCTTGTGGAGAAAAAAATATGAATAAAATTTTAGTTTTAATTAAGAAAATAATTCCTCAGCCGTTGTTTCGGAAAATTCAGCCGAGTTATCATTTGGTATTAAATTGGTTGGCGGGTGTTTGGTATGGATTTCCCAGTGAGAAATTAACGGTGGTGGGAATAACGGGAACGACCGGAAAGACAACAACGGTTTTTATGACCGCGGAACTTTTGCGTTCGGCGGGATTGAAAGTCGGTTATACTTCCACGGCAATGTTTAGTGATGGAGAGAAGGATTGGTTAAATGATAAAAAAATGACGATGTTGGGGAGATTTTTTACTCAGAGAATGTTGCGACAGATGGTTAAAAACGGGTGTCAGGTGGCGATTGTGGAAACCACTTCCGAAGGAATTGTACAAAATAGGCATCGTTTTATAAATTACGACATTGTGGAATTTACCGGATTATACCCGGAGCATATTGATTCTCACGGCAGTTTTGAAAATTATAAAAATGCCAAGTTAAAACTTTTTGAACATCTTAGTCAAAAGTCAAAAGATAAAAAACTTAAAGATAAAATCAAAAAAACAATTGTTGTAAATTTAGACGACGAGTATGCGAAGGAATTTTTGGATTTTACAGTGGAAAGAAAAATCGGATTTTTTTCCGGTAAGCCATTGGAGAAAAAAATCGGAATGCAAGAAGAAAATAAATCTCAAAATCCAAATTTGGAATTGGTAGAGTATCGGTTTTTGGAGATGAACAAAACCGGAACAAAATTTGTTTTTGCGGAAACGGAAATACAATTGAAAATTCTGGGAGAATTTAATGCTTTAAATGCAACGGCGGCGGGGTGTATTGGAAGGGCATTGGGAATTGATGATAAAGAAATAAAAAAAGGTTTGGAGAAAATTGATAATTTACCCGGACGATTGGAGCGAATTGAGGAGGGGCAAAACTTTACGGTTGTTGTGGATTATGCTTTTGAACCGGTGGCGGTAACCAAACTTTACGAAACGGTAAAAGTTTTTCAAGCGAATAGAATTATTCATATCCTCGGTTCTACCGGTGGAGGCAGAGATGTTGACCGGCGGGAAAAATTGGGTAGAATTGCCGGAGAAAAAGCTGACATTGTAATTGTGACCAATGAAGATCCATATGATGATAATCCAATGGAAATTATTAAGGCTGTGGCAAAGGGAGTTGAAAAAGTTGGCAAAATAAAAAATGAGAATTTATTTCTCATTGAAGACCGACAGAAAGCAATTAAAGAAGCGGTATCTTTGGCAAGAGAAAATGATTTGATTTTATTGACCGGAAAGGGTTCGGAGCAGGC
>CAYORE010000013.1:0-14730 GCA_964406325.1 uncultured Bdellovibrionales bacterium
CTATAAAAGATAAAAATACTCACACCGACGAGGAGCTAAAAAAAGAATTGGGAAATATAATTTTTTCCACTATCCGTTGGTGTGATGATTTAGGTTATGACCCGGAAGAGTGTATTGAAATCGCCAAAAAAGCTCAAGAAAAGTTTAGAAAAGAAGAATAAATCAAGAGGAAAAAAGAAATAAAGTCGTAATTTTAGATTTTTAAAAATGACAGTAGAGAGAAAGGCATTTAAACCGGAATTGCCAGATAGGTTGAAAGAAATAAAGAGGCGTCATGATATTAGCGGGGAAATCATTGTGAATAAGGAAAGGAAAACCTATCGTATTAATCTTAAAGATGATAAAATAGATTGTGTGGTAGCCACCGCTAAAATAGAATGGGAGGATATTCCATTTGGTCATTTATATATAACACAACTAAAATTAACCAATCCGGAAAAATATAGCGGTAAGGGTTATGGTGGTATTTTGATTCGGGAGATAAACAAATTTATTTTAGAGAATAATCAAGTGGGTGTTTTAGAGAATAATGCTTCTTCTTCAAAAGATATTTATGATATAGTCACACATAAAAAAATAGCCATAAGAGATTTTTACTCCAAGTACGGGTGGGAATATGTTGATAGATGGTCAAATTGTATGATGTTTAACGGAAATCAAAATTTAAAGGCACGGTACGCGGAATATTTAAAAGGTGCATGTAATTAAAATTAAAAAATAAAACTATGAAAAAAATAACTTTAGGAATTTTGGGGGTAGTAGTTGCCATTGCTTTGGCTAGTGTCTATAAATTTGGATATTTACCAAGTAGAGAAGGTTATGGTGTTGATGGAAATAAAATAAATAAGTTGGCAAATGAAACTGGTAGTAACAACAAATCAAGCGACTTATCAGATCGTCAAAAGCAAGCACTGCAAGACAAAAAGGCAATGAGCGATGTTCATCATCTTATTTCCCCGGCGGAGTTCAAAAAAAAGATTGATAGCGGTGAGTATATTTTAGTGGACATTAGAACGCTGGAAGAGTACCAAACTGAAAGAATTCCAAAAACCGAATTGAATTTGGATTTTTACGCAGACGATTTTGCGGAACAAGTAAATAAATTGGATAAAACGAAAAAATATTTATACTATTGTCGCACAGGACATCGCAGTGGACAGGCCGGACATTACGCGGAAGATCTCGGTTTTAGAGAAGTTTATGAGCTGGATGGTGGAATAGTGGCCTGGAAAAAAGCCGGTTATAAAACGGAAAGTGGTAAGATAAATTGGTATAAACCGAAGCCGGGTATTTCTTGGCAATGGCAACTGGCTGGTCCGATTAATACCGGGTATAAAGTTGATTTATATGATATTGATTTGGTTGATGCTCCTCAGGGAGTAATAAACAAATTGCATCAACAAGGCAAGAAGGTTATTTGCTATTTCTCCGCCGGCAGTTGGGAGAATTGGCGACCGGATGCTAAACAATTTCCCAAAGATGTTCTCGGTAAAAAAATGGAAGATTGGGATGATGAGAGGTGGTTGGATATCTCCCGATATCAAAAATTTGCCGGAATAATGCAGGCGAGATTGGATTTGGCTGTTAAAAAGAAGTGTGATGGAGTGGAGCCGGACAATATTGACGGATATAGCAATAAGACCGGCTTCAAAATCACCGCCCAAGATCAATTGAGATATAATAAATGGCTTGCGAGAGAGGCACACAAACGAGGGTTGGCCATAGCTTTAAAAAATGATATTGAACAAGTGGGACAATTGGTTAGTGATTTTGATTTTGCTATCAATGAACAGTGTTTTGAATACAATGAATGTGCTCCACTGCAAGCATTTATTAAACAAGGCAAAGCGGTTTTGGGGGTGGAGTATGAATTGAAAAAGAAAAAATTCTGTCCGCAAGCCAAAGCAATGAATTTTAGCTGGTTAAAAATGGACTATGATCTCAACGGCGGAAGAGACGGGTGCGAATGATTCATTAGCGCGGTTATTATTTTATAAATGGATTTTAAACTGGTTTATAAATCGCTTAAGGGTAGTTGGTTCAATGAAGAATCATGCAAAATCGCTCTACGATTTTGCATAATGGGTTGCGGCTTCGCCTCGTTATGCTTGTCGCTTCGCGACTTCGCATAACTCGGTATATCCTAAATTTTACTTCGGCAAATAAATAAAACTTAGAATATAGCGTAGACCATCATGAAACTATTCAATTGAATAGTTGTATAGATATACAAAAGAAAAAAATATAAGATATAAAGTATGATTTAAAATAAATAAACTTATATGAAAAAAGTAATTTGTCGTGATAATGATAACAATAAAAAAGAAGTGGAAGTTGATGCATTGCAATTTAGACCATCAGTGTATGGTATAATTTTTAATGATGATAGGACAAAAATACTATTATCCAAACAATGGGACGGGTATGATTACCCTGGTGGCGGAGTGAAAAAAGGCGAGCGACTAGCAGAAGCTTTAAAAAGAGAGGTGCATGAGGAAGTAGGTGTTACAATTAATGGTGGCGATGCTAGACTTATTGATTGTACAGATGATTTTTATCTATCCAAAGATAAACAGACTTTACATTCAATTTTAATATTTTATGCAATTAATAAGTTTACCGGTGAGCCAAGCATTAAAAATATTGACCAAACAGAAATTGACTACATCAATGGTTTCGAATGGATTGAAATTAAAAATATAAGAAAAATAAAATTTTATAATTCGGTGGATAACATAGGGCTAATCCAAAAAGCGATAGAATTAATTAAAAAATAAAAAATATGCAAAAAATTTTAATTTTGGGGGCAAAAGGGATGTTGGGGTCGGAATTAGTTAAGCTTTACAAAGAGGCGCAAAAAAACAATCCTGAAAAATATGAAGTGATTGCTTGGGATATTGATGATATTGATGTTCGTGATTTTGAAAATTTGAAAAAGAAAATTAATGAAGTTTGGCCGGATGTAATTTACAATGCTGTTGCTTACAACGCTGTAGATTCTTGTGAGGAGGATGACGAAGAATATGAAAAGGCAAAGATACTCAACACCGAATTACCGGGTGAGTTGGCGAAAATTGCTAAAAACTTAGAGGCCGTCTTGGTGCATTATTCCACCGATTATGTTTTTGACGGCAAAAGACCGGTTTATAAAGATGGGGAGCGAGCTCCTCACTGTTGTGGTAGCGGTTGTGACGGGTGTCAGTATTTAGGCAAGGAAGAAACCGTTCCTTATTGGCAGTACATGGAAGATGACCAGCCAAATCCTTTGAGTCGCTATGGTTGGACAAAGTACAAAGGAGAGCAAGCGGTGGAAAAAGAGAAAGGAAAATTTTATATTATCCGCTTGTCAAAGCTATTTGGAGGCGCCGGGAAAAACGCGTTGGCTAAAAAAAGTTTTTTTGAAATTATGCTGGAAAAAGGAAGAACGGAAAAAGAGGTGAAAGTGGTTGATGATGAGCTTAGTAAATTTACCTATGCTCCGGATTTGGCTCGGGAAAGTAAAAATATTGTAGAAGAAAATGAACCATTTGGAATTTACCATATTGTTAATGAGGGAGCGGTTACTTGGTATGAAGGATTAAAAACTTTGTATAAAGTAGCCGGTTTATCAACGAAAGTTATTCCGGTCAGCACAAAAGAGTTTCCTCGTCCAGCCAAACGAGCGGCAGTTTCCGTCTTGCAAAATAGAAAACGAAAGCCGTTACGAAGTTACGAGGATGCAATTAAAGAGTGGCTTAAAAATTAAATTATTCAATCCCTCAATCTTTTTTCGAGGATTAGCTAATAAAACATGTTAAAAATACTACCATATTACGAAATATGATAGGATGGATGTTTTTGGGGGAAATAAAAATTAACGATTAAATTTTATGACAAAAGAAAATACAAACGAACAAGCGAAAATGGTGCAACAAGAAATTAAGGTAACAGATAATATTGCCGGTGCCGAGTATTCTAATATGATGCAGGTTGTGCACAATAAGGAAGAAGTAAATTTACTTTTTGCACATATTTTGCCACCTACCGGAAAAATGGTTGCTAAAATCACCACTTCACCCGGTCATTTTAAGAGAATGATTGAGGTAATGGAACGAGCTCTAAAAAGTTATGAAGAGCAATTTGGTAAGATTGATACCGCCCGGGAGCCAAAGTCGGGCAATGAAAAAATCGGATTTTAGGTTGACTGAAAATATTTGGCAAGATGGATTTAAAAAATACTAACAATACAAGTAGCTTCTATTTCCATTTTTAACAACAACTCTTCAGATTTATAGCTTCTTAAAAATCAATAGATTGTAGATAACCAATGCTTGATATTTTTTGACCTGACAGTTTCTTGGTGATTAAAAATCAACCGACTCAAGTCGGTTGATTGTTTAAAATATTTGTTTGATGTAAAAATAATTAAATCATCAGGGAGAGGCTATTTTCGTTTAACTTTCCCGTGATAGTCGGCAAAGCGTAAATTTGTAACACTTAATTCTCCCGGCCGATAAGTACACCAAGGATTAGGGTATTCATCCGGATCTAAACAGCATTCCATATCCAAATGTAAATATCCCTTATTGCGTTTCTTACTCTTTCCAACATAGTCGTGATCCTTTTTGCAAACATACCTTCCATTGACCACTTTTGCTCCAACCGGCTTTCTGGCTCTGGCTCTATCCAGTATTATTTGCGGGGTAGGTCTGAAAGTGTAATTAAAGGTCTTGAGAAGTTTTAATTTGTCCGGCGTATTCCAGGTAAATAATTTCAAATAACTTCCAACTATGGCATATAAATTTTTATCCGCATCATTTACCGTAAAGAATTTTGTTAAATTTCGCCAGTCCTGTTGGCAGTTGTTTTGACAACCGTCACGAGTATTTTGTAATTTATTGGATAGGGCGAGGGTCTGTATTGTTTGCCAAGTATTATTTCCTAGTAACAGTAAAAGTAATTGACCTTGACCGGTTTTATCGGAAATTATCGGTAGACTTATCAGTAACTTGTCTTTGGTTTTAAAGATATTTATTTCTTCTTTTAAAAGTGAATAATCCGTTGAGGAATTTTTTGAAAGCAATAATTTATCTCCTTTTTCGCCATTTGAATTGATAATTTGAGCCAGCCAGTCGGAATCCTTTTCGAAAATAAGCAAAAGACGATTATCTCCCAATTGATTTATTGAAATAATTTTTCCATCAATAGCAATTTCTTTTTTCGGGTTGTCTTTTTTGAAAATTGTTATTATTTTATTTTCAATATCTGCTCTGACAAGAGTATCGTTTTGAATAATAAACCGATTTGTTTTATTTTCAAATAATTCGTCAGGCAATAATTGATAAGCATCCTTATCAATTAATAAGTAACCGCCTTCTCGAAAATCATCCGGAGAGATTTTTACAAAAGCCAAGCGACTTTCGGTGAAATCTTGATGCCAAGCCGGGGGAATGTTATTATTTTGATAAATAACAACTTCCAGTCTCTTATCAGTAATTTTGAAAGAATTACCGTCCACCGGACGACCTTCCACTTGAATCATTCTTAAATCGGGGTTGGTTAAGGGTAGGCGATACAATCTGGAACTTGGGGCGATTCGAGAGGGATTATCCTTAAAGGTTTCTTGACTAATCCAAAAATAAATATTCAAACCATCGGTTTCCTGAGAATTAATTTCATCATCCAGGAGATGTTTCTGTTGGCAATCTATTAAAAATTCTCCTTTGGTTTTACAGATGGTAAAACTATGCAAAAGAGGGGCATTAGCCAGATTGTTATTATTAAAAAATATATCACTTTTAGTTATTTTATCCTCAGTGAATTTTTGGGATTTTCGGTCCCAGATATTTATTTTTGATATATCCGCAAAACTTGTTGTTGTTAAATTACGAGTAGTTTGAAAAACAAAACCATTTTTCACTCGCAAAACATTTTTGCCGATAATCTGATTGGGGATATTATAAACCATTCCCCTGGTTAGAGTGCCCTGAGAATTTATTTTAAAAGAGGCTATCTCCACCGCTCCGGTAGCCGTACGATAGCCACTGACAAATAAAACACCTCCTTCTCCAAAAATATTTTTATAGGAAACATCTTCTTTTTCTCGTTTGGGTATGGGAGATATTTCCATTTGGCTGACATATTTATTGGTATTTTGATTGACGATAAATATCTTTCCTCTTTTTAAAATTGCCAAATACTTATTGTTTAACAAGGAAACAATTTGTTGTTTTGGTGAGGATGCTTCCTGAAAAAGAAGTGCATTGTTTGCCAAAAGATTATCTTGAGCATTGGTCAAAAGGGCGTCTTTGATTTTTAAAAACTCTGCTTCATCGTTAATAACTCGTAAGAGTTGAGGTTTCGGCTTTTTAGTTAAGTGTAACTTTTCCGGCTTGGTGACAAACAAGATGGTCACTACGGCTAAAATTGAAAGAAACAATAATAGCCAAAGGTGGGAAGTTTTTGGAAAAGCAATTTTTTGAGAAGAGGTTTTCTTCAACTCGTCTTTTTTAAATGTTTTGTTTCGAAAGGATTTTTTTATTTCAACATCTTTTTCTTTTGATGTTTCCTTGTTCTTCTGTTTATTTTCTTTTGTATGCGTTTCTTTAATTTTGTTTTTGTGGGGATGTTGTTTTTTGTCGCCCGGCCTTTTTTTAGTATTTTTTTTATCTGTGACCACTCCTTTGGTTTTATTTTTTGAGTTTATTTTTTTCTTAGTTTCCATTGTAATATTTTCTATGTATTTAGAGTTTATTTTTCCAGCAAAACTTTTTTTAATGTTTCGTAATTGTCGGTACAATTATAAAAATTAGTTATACCCATATCGTACAATTTAACTCCGGCCTTAAAACTGCGTAAGGGGTCGGCGTCATACAACAACAAAGTGTGCACCGGCAATTCTTTTTTTCTTTGTTCAATTTCCTCTAAGGGGAAATTAAAACTTCCGTCAATTTTATCACCGGCGTATAAATAACTTGGACGAGTATCCAGAAAGGAAAAAATTTGTCCGGATAACATCTTTTCTTTAACCTCTTTGGCTGTCAAAGAGGTTACTTTAATCAAATCGGTCGGATTATTTATATTCCCGGAGGTAATCAGAGGATAATTATCTTGAGCATATTTTAAAATGCCTCCATCTAAGTAAGCCATATCCAAACCTTCTTTTTGAAAGTGATCTGTTAAAATTTTTCCCTCCAAGCTATCTTCCCGATCAATAATAATATTTTTCTTATTCTTTTCAAATTGAGAAATATTTTTTTTCAAATCACCGAGAGGGACATTTACCGATGATTCAATATGCTTCAAGTCAAATTCTTTTTTGCTACGAATGTCTATCAATTTCACCGTTTCATCGCCGATAAATTTAAAGACCTCTTCCGAATTTACCAAAGGAACATCAAGTTTATTTACCGATTCCTTTTTTTCAGCCAATCTTTTGTCCAGATCTGCCAATTTTTTTTCTCCGGAGAGGGATTTAAATAAAAAATAACCGCTGATAACAACAACTAAAATTAAACCCACGCTAATCGGGTTAAAATGAAAATGGGAAGTATTTTTTTTCTTTCTTGACATTTAATTTAAAATAGCTCCTATAAATTTATTTTGTCCATTGAGGAAATCTTTTATGGACAATTCTTTTTTGCCCGCCAATTGTAATTTGTTGATTTTTAAAAATCCTTTGGCGGTGGCGATTAAAATATTATCGTCTTTTTTAAAAACAGCGCCGGGATTTTTCGGTTCCGACTTTTCCATTATATCATTTTGAGAAAATATTTCAATTTCCGTCAAAGTTAATTTTTGTCCTCGGTAAAAGGTATAAATTTGAGGCCAAAGATAAAAAGCTCGCCATTGATTATAAATTTCTTGAGCCGATTTATGCCAATCAATCAATCCATCTCGTTTTTTTATCAATTTGGTATAAGTTGCTTCTTTATTGTTTTGAACAATGCCCCGAGGAGATTTTCCTTTTTCAATGATTTCTTGAACAACGGGTAATAATAGAGCGGAGGAAAGGTTTATCAATCTTCGTTCCAATTCCGGGTATTTTTCCGTCGGATCAATGTCTATTTCTTCTTGACAAATGATATTACCGGTATCCATTCCGGCGTCCATTAGCATAATGGTACTGCCGGTTTTGTTTAATCCTTGCAACAAAGCGGTTTGAATAGGTGTTGCTCCCCGTAGTTTTGGTAAAAGAGAAGGGTGGACATTGAGAGCTCCCAAGCGAGCGGTTGTTAAAATATTTTCCGGAATAATTGTTCCGTAGGAAGCCACGATAAATAAATCCGGTTTTTCTTTGCGAAAGAAGTCCAGAGATTCGAAATTTAATTCGGCAAACTCCTTAATTTTTAATTGGCGTTGCCGGGATAGAAGCTTAGTCGCTGTTGGAGTGGGAATTTGCTTTCGTCCCATCGGTTGATCAGGGTGGGTAATGACGGTATCAATGGGAATATTATTTTCCAGAAGAAGTCTTAAAATTTCTCGAGAAAAAAAAGGAGCTCCAAAGAAAAAAATTTTTAAATGATTTACAGACATTTTGTTTCAAGGTTAGTTGTAGAAGGATGTTTGAAATTTCGGTTTTGCCGTTATCCCGAATTTTTAAGCGACCATATTCAAATCTTCTGTCTTTTCAATAAACAGTATTCCTTGCAGATGGTCAAATTCGTGTTGAATAGCCCGCGCCAATAAACCTTCCGCTTTGAGAATTTGCTTTCTGCCGCCGGCATCGGTAAATTTAACTTTAACTTTATTGGGACGAACAATTGGTAAATATTTTCCCGGAAATGACAAACAACCTTCCTCCGCTCGCACTTCTTTACCGGACAATTTTTCAATTTTGGGATTGATAAAAACCAGCAATTCGTCATCAATTTCCGTCAAAAACAGTTGAATATTCTTTCCCACTTGCGGAGCGGCCAAGCCGACACCATTATGGGCGCGCATTGTTTTAGTCATCTCCGTAATCAGTTGTTTGATTTCCAAATCTGTCGGATTGTCTATCGGCAAGGATTTTTTTTGGAGAATTGGATTGGGGTAAGTAAGCACTTCCATTTTTTTGATAAGTTAATGAGTAATAAAATTAAAATTTTTTAGAAACAGTCATAAATAAATAATCCCTTTAAACTTCTTGAATAGTGTTGACAATGGGATTATCCAAATACTATTTAAGTATAACAAGGAAAAAGAAAGTTGACAAATTGGCGAAAATTGTGATTTGGAAACAACGCTTGATGCAAAGAAATGTAAAAATATTCTCAATTTCTAAATGAAAATAATAAGATTTTTCAAAAAATATTTTCCGGTTCAACATCAATTTTCCAGCCGGTGGAGAGGTCCAGTATTTTTAACAATTCTTTGTTAGTCAAGGGTAATTTGTCTACTTTAAGAAGAAGGTGTTTTTGGAATTTCCCCCGCAATTTTTCTTGATACCCGTAGTAGGGTGGTAAAATAACCACCTTATTGGTAAGATTTTTTTCTTTTAATATTTTTTTTATTTTTTCATTTAGGGTGGATAATTCTTTATCCACTGTTTCTTTCAGAGCGTGCTTAAAGGTTATTTTAATTAGATGTTTGAAAGGAGGGTAGCTTAGCGCCTCTCTGTTGGCCAGTTCGTATTTTAGAAAATCTTCCCAGCTCCAATTTTTTAAATAAGAAAAAATCCTATTGGTCGGATCAAAGGTTTGTATTAAACATTGACCATTTTGATCTCCTCCCGGGCGGTTGGTTCGTCCCGCCAATTGAAAGAGGGTACTGAGATAATTTTCATCAAAACGAAAATCGGTTTGTCCGGGCCAATTATCGGCATTCAAAATAGCTACCAGGTTGACAGTTTCTATATCTAATCCCTTGGCAATGGCATAAGTACCAATCAAAAAGTCAAGTTTGTTTTTATATAAATTTTCCAAAACTTTTTGACGATAAGCGTTATTATTAAAAGTGGTGCCGTCGGCAATGGCAGTCTTGGCTTTGGGAAATATTGTCTGAATTAAATCCTGAACACTTTCCGTTCCAAAGCCGATATCCGCTAAACGAAAACTTCCACAATGAGGACATTTGGAAATGTTGGAGATTTTAAACCCGCAATGTAAACAACGGTAATAATTTTCACTGTGCACCAAAGGAGTTTGGCAGTCGGGACAGGTGGGAATTTCTCGGCAATCTTGACAAATAATCGTACTGCTCTTGCCTCGCCGGGGAACCAAAATCATAGCAATTTTGTTTTCGGACAACGAATTTCTTAGAGCGGTTTTTAATTCATTGGAAATTAAAATTTGTTGTCCCCGACGATAATATTTTTTCAAATCAATCAATTCAATTTGCGGAGGACGAACTTTGATTCTATCGGTTTGTAAACTTTTCAGTTTAACAATTTGCCAATCCTTGCCTTTCCGAGCTTTTTGATAACCGCTTAAAGAAGGTGTGGAAGCCAGCAATAAAATATTCGGTTTATATTGACGGTAAACTTGTTGTAAAAACTCACTCACCTGACGAGTATGATAAAAAGGCGGGGTATCCCACTGTTTATGAGAAATGTCCTGTTCTTCGTCAACAATTATCAAGCCTAACTTTTTAAAAGGCAAGAAGACGCCCATTCTGGTGCCGATAATTAATTTAATCTTTCCGGATTTAACTCCGTTCCAGATGGTGGTAATTTCCGAAGGCTTTAATCGGGAGTGAATAATGGCAATTTGCTCCTTCCCGATTGCACTTAAAAATTTACCGCTGTAACGAACAATTTCCTGATAGGAAAGAAAAATCTCCGGAATTAAAATCAAAACCTGTTTACCTTTTTCTAAGATATTTTTTACCGTCGTGATAGCCACTTCAGTCTTGCCGGAGGCCGGTGGACCGAACAATAAAGAGTTTGGTTTGTTGTTTTGTTTAATTTTATTCACCGCCTCCTTTTGGGCTGTTGTCAGAGTGATTTTTTCTTGCCATTTTTTTGCTCCAATTTCTTTTAATTGCTTGTTTAGGTTGGAAAAATATGCAGAGTTGTCTTTTTTGGTTAATTGCCAAGAAAAAAATTTTAAGGTTGTGCTGAGAGAAGTTAGATAATATTCGGAAATCAGTTTGGCCAAAGCCACCTGCTTTTCGGTTAATTGAGCCGGAGTGATAACTTCCTCCACCGTTTGAGTTTTAAAGTTGGGCTTACGAATAATTTCTTTTATAACAACGCCTTTTACCAATTTGTTGTTTAATTTTATTTTCACCACCGAACCCAAAGAAATCTCTCGTTGAGAATGATAAGTAAATTCGTTGGATTTGGTCAAGGGTAGACGAACCAGGGGAATAATTTGATAATACCTTTTCTTATTGGTGTTGGAATGTTTCATTTTTATTTATAATACCTTTGATGATTTGATAATTATTTAAGTTGAAATAAACACACTTCTTAACAGTCCAACCGCCGAAACATCAAAAGATTACGAAGGGAATTTTGGAGTAAGAAGCTAATGGAGATCGTAATTCAAAAGCAATTTTTAATCAAAGATTTATTTAATATTCCATTCCCCAACCAGATAACCGACCCCCAGGGGATTTTCGTAAGACAGTTGATGAAAGGTGTGGCGAGTGTGAGCAATTGCTCCCAAAGTAATTAAAATGGCTTGTATTCCTCCCTCGCCGGCTTCTTCGCAAAACTCCGGATTAAGAGCTTTTATTTTTTCCACTTCATTTTCTTGTAGAAGTTTAATTAAAGTTGAATCATATTTAATGCCATAAGGAGAGAAACCGCCCGGAGCTTCTTCTGTCAATCGGTTAGACAAATGAATGCTGGCCAATAAGGCAACGCTTTCGTCACTTTCTTCCAAAACGGTACTCAATTGTTTTCCGAATTTAAATTGAGCATCCCAGTCGGTAGCGGTAAAGGTTAAGAGAATAACTTTCGGCTTTCGGTCTAAGTTTTTTGTTAAATAAATTAAAGGAATTAAACTGCCATAATCCAAATTGGGCTCTCTGATAATGTCAACCGGAGCATGTTTTTTACGAAAATATTTTAACAGCTTGCGAGAAAGGTCATTGTTGTTTTTGAAAACATAGTCATAATCCTCTCCGCCAAAATCAATAAAGTTTCCCTTGAAAGAACTCTCAAAGTTAATGGTAAACTTATCATATCGCATCGGTCCCCGAGCGGATATGACCACAATTGTATCGGGAGAAATTTTTCTCAAATTACTCGCCAAAGTTTCTATGGATTTTGTTGTTTTTTGCAAAAGATTCTTTTCGGAACTTTTAATTTCCGGTGCCAACACCAGTGGGTGTGGACAAATAGCGGCAAAATTCAGCATAACGGTAAAAATTAAATAACGAATTGTCTTTCTTTAGTTTATTGTGTTCCGGACACTATGTCAAATAATTTAAATATTCTAAATTAAGATTGCTTAAAAATAAAATATTTGTTATACTTAATTACAGAAAAGGCAAGGAAATTTTAAGATAGTGCCAAAACAAAACTCGGATATCGGACAATTCCGGTTAATTTTAAAAAGTAATATAAAAATTAATTTTTTATACAATGAAGGTAAAAGTTGATCAAGATTTATGTATCGGTTGCGGTACTTGCGAGTTAATGTGTAGCCAGTGTTTTCAGCTGGAAGACGGAAAAGCTCAGGTGATGCGTGATGATTGTGAAGGAGTGGAATGTGAAATGCAAGATGTTATTGACAGTTGTCCGGTGGAAGCAATCAGCATTGTGAAGGAGGAGGGAGAAAATTAAAGTGTTATTTAAAATTTAAACACTTGTTTTCACTCGGAAATTATTTCCGAGTGAATTTTTCTTTAAATTCAACTATATTTCTATTGACAAAATGGCTTTTTCGTACTATACTTACTTGAGCAGTTAAGAAAATATTTAATCAAAATGATGATTTGATAATAGATTTATAAAAAGTACTTTAAGGGCTGTTTACGCACAAAAGGTAGTTTTTTCGCAAAATACCTTTTTTGCTTTTTAAAAAGAAGCCAATAATTAAATTAAATATGATAATGAATAATAAAGTATCACCCGCTAAAAAAATTGCTCGTCAAGAAGTTAAATATGCCTCTTATTATTTAATGATAGGATTGACGGCTATGGCAATAGACTTGCTTGTTTTTTATTTACTTAATAAGTCATTAAATATTTTTCCCATTGTCGCCAATACCGTTTCAGTGTCGGTGGCAACCATCTTCGGTTTTTTTGCCAATCAAAAGTATAATTTTCAAATCAGCGATAATTTAATCAAGCGGTTTTTTTCTTATGCTTCTGTCAGTGTTTTCGGATTGATTTTGGGAAATGTTTTAATTTATTTGATGAACAGTGTTTGGGGGTATGATTCTTTTTTGGCTAAAGTAATCTCTTTGCCAATCGTTGTCGGTTTGCAATATTTAATCAACAGGTTTGTCTCTTTTAACGAAAAAGCTTTTGTTGGAAGTGGTCGGAGTAAAAGTATTGAACAATTTAAAGGATAATTTTATGAAAAAAGACAGTAATCAAAATAAGAAGATAGCCGTTATCGGTGCCGGCTACACCGGCCTAACTATCGCTCATCGTCTTAGTCGGCAGGGCTACGAGGTGACTATTTTTGAAAAAGAGAATTTTATCGGCGGTTTGGCCGGCGGCTTTAATTTGGATGGTATTCCTTTGGAAAAAATTTGGCATTTTTTATACCTTAGTGACAAATACGCTTTGAAATTGGCGGAAGAGTTGGGCGTGAGAGATAAATTGATTTTTCACAACAGCACGGTTTCAACTTATTACGGTGGAAAATTATATCCCTTTATGTCTCCCAAAGATCTTTTATTCTTCAGTCCGATTTCAATTTTTGGCAGAATTCGTACCGGTTTGGTGGGGGTGTATTTAAAATTGTTAAAGAATTGGCAACCTCTTACCAAAATTACCGCCTATGATTGGATGAATAAATGGGCCGGTAAAGAAGCGACAAAAGTTATTTGGAAACCGCTATTGGAAGGAAAATTCGGAAAATATTATGACAAAGTCATTATGTCTTGGCTTTGGGGAAGAATAAAGGTACGAGTTGATTCTAAAGAAGGTCAAGGAGAACAATTAGGATATTTTCAGGGCGGTTTTAATCTCTTAACCGACGGTTTGAAAAAAAACATAGAGCAGAATGGCGGTAAATTTAAATTAAACAGTGAGGTTGAAAATATTATCACTCAAGATAATAAAGTTATAATTCAAACGAAAGAGGGCGAAGAAATTTTTGATAAAGTTGCCGTAACGGTTCCTTCGCCGATCTTTGCTCGTTTGATAGAGAAGAATAAAGAAGTTAAAGAAAGTTATTTAAAGAAACTGAAAAGCATTGATTATGTCGGAGCCATAGTTATGGTTTTCAGCTCCAACCAAAAAATTTCTCCTTATTATTGGCACAATGTTAATGATGACAAAATTCCCTTTTTGGTTTTTTTGGCCAATAGTGAGTTGGCCGGTTCGGAAACTTATCAAGGAAAACATGTTTATTATATCGGCTTTTATGCCGAACATAACCATCCTTATTTTCAAGAAGATTCCCAAGTTATTATGCAGGAATGGTTGCGTGGAGTTAAGGAAATGTTTCCCGATTTCTCCATTGAAGCCATTACTGACAAAAAATTATTTAAATTCAAAAATGCTCAACACATCGTTGATTTGAATTATAAATCCAGAATTCCCACCTATCAAACTCCTCTAAAAAATATTTACTTGAGCAATTTTTCTCAAATCTATCCGGAAGACCGAGGGTTGAATTTTGCCATTCGGGATGGCGAAAAAAT
>CAYORE010000014.1:0-4283 GCA_964406325.1 uncultured Bdellovibrionales bacterium
AAAATAAGAAATAAAAACAAGGTGGTGAAAAATTTGCATACGATAGAAGAGGCGGTGGAATATTTTAAAACTAATCTCACCGACAAAGACATTTTAATCACTATGGGTGCCGGTGATGTTTACCGAGTGGGGGAAAGGTTGCTTTAAAAGTAATAATAGTTAAAAGTTATTTTTATTTTAACAATAATACTACCTAAAATAATTTTAATAAATAAATAAGTAAATATTCAAAAAAATGTTTAAACAAATCAACAATAAGCACATCATTGCCATTTCTTTTATCATCATTTTTTTATCCGGAATAATCATAGGAGTGGGAATTTATAATTTTATAAGCGCTGAAAATATAAAAGGGATGCATGTTTATAAAAACAAGGGAGACAATGCTAAAAAATCAAAAGAAGAGTTTGCTCAAAGTCAGTCGCTACTTGATGCTTGGAGCAATTCTGAAGAAAAAAACTTAAAGACTAAGAATGAACCGCCGGTTAACCCGACTATTTTTCCGAAAAAAGTTTTATTTGAAACCAATGATTATCAAATTAAAAAAGGCGATATAGAGTGGTCTGCCCCGGTGGTGTTAAATAACATCGGATTAACCAATGAGGAAGTGTATCAAGGTTGCGGTATTCTGGAAAATCAAAAGATAAAACAAGTTTGTTTAGAGAAGGGATTGCCTACACCGGTTATTAAATATATTAAAGTTGGTCAAGTTAATTCCGGTAAATACAAAGGAAGTGACTTGATTGTTATTTTTGGCCGACTTGACATTGGAATGGGCGGACTTTCGGCTGATGGAATTAGGTTTTTGAAAAATAATAAAAAAATTATTTTTTTAACAAAGAACTTGGAACGGTATGATAAAAGTACGATCAAGAAGTATTTTTTGGAAGGAGATTTTGACTTTGTGATTGATGAAGGTACTGAAATAATAGAACTAAACACTCCGGAAAAAATAAATTTTACACGAGGTATTTTGATAAAAAATAAATATGACAAGGCATTTTTTGTGAAAGACAAATTAAAGCCAATTGAGAAAATATATCTGGGACAACTTTGGATGACCGACCATAAAAAATCTAATTCTTATCCAAGTAAGTATGAGTTAAACGCTTATAGCAAATATGATTCAAAAAATAAGAAATTTATTAAAGAGTATAAAGACATCTTCGGTAAAGATGCCTTCTATCTAAAACTTCCGGACGGAACAGCGGTTAGTTATAAAATGCAATTTGATATTTTTGATGAGAATAATGTACTAAAAGCTACCTGGAATGATGGTAGTATCAATCAGGATGTTTATCAAATTAGACCATCCGGATGCGGCGGTGGAGGTTATTATGTTTATAATGTAACGGGAAAAATTGATATAAATACTCAGCTGGTACAGGTTGGGCATACGATAACCGGAGATCCGCTTTACGGATACAAAGATGATACTTCAGAGTTGTTTCAAGATTTTTATAACAATATATACAAAGTGCAATCGGGGAAGCAAAAAGAGGGCTTGCAATATGTTTTGGATAACCACCTACAAGTATTCTGGGTAGACCCCTTCGGCAGATTGCTTACTTTTTACAAAGAAGAGGCCTTAGGGGGTCAAAGAGCGGAATGTGGCAAGCCGGTAATCTATCTTTACCCGGAGAAACCGACGACAGTAAAAGTGCGAGTTGAACCAAATCAAGGGCTAAGTATTTCCGAGCCGAAATATTCGGATGAAGGTTGGAATGTTTTTGCCAAACCGAACGGCGATTTGTTTGTTGATAATAAAAAATACCCCTATTTATTTTGGGAAGGTTCCAGTGATGTTACTTACGAACAATCGGAGAGAGGGTGGGTTGTTTCCAAAAATAATTTAAATAAATTCCTTGATGACAAGTTGCACGAGTTGGGCTTAATACAAAAAGAAATTGAAGATTTTAAAGAATTTTGGATTCCGGAAATGACCAAAAACAACAAAAATTACTACTTTATCACTTTTTTGCCTCAAAGAAAAATTGACCAATTGGCCCCCCTAACCATCTCTCCCTCACCGGATACAATCATCAGGGTGATGATGGATTATCGCGAATTGGATCAACCGGAAAATTCAATCGGCTTTAAAATTAAAACTCCGGTTAGGAAAGGATTTACGGTTGTGGAGTGGGGAGGAATGCTAAAATAATTTCAAATAATTATCCCTTATGAAATACCTGTTTGGAAAAATGATAATAATTTTTTTATTTGGTTTCTTGGTTGGTTATTTTGTTTACCGACATTATACAATTCAATCAATATCCGGTTTTATCGTTAACCGACAAAATAATCATAATACCAACAATATGAGAAAAAACAATGAGGAGTCAGTCGTAAGAAGAAAAACATCTTTGTCGGTAAGCTCTTTCATTACTCCTCATCACTTGGTAGCGGATAAATTGATAGAAAATATTTTTTCGGAGGTTGCTCGACAAAATAAGCGACAAAAAATAGATAGAGTTATTTTAGTTAGCCCCAATCATTTTAATGTTGGGCAGGGCGAAATAATCGTAGCCGACAATTCTCTGTTGGGGGAAGGTAATAACTTCCGAGTGGATAAAGTCGGGTTGCAAAAATTACTGGCAATTGACTTCGTCCATAAAGATGCAAATGCATTTTACAAAGAGCATGGCATCAAGGGGTTATTACCTTTTGTTCAAAAATACTTCCCCGATACGGCGGTGATAAATCTTATGATTAAAGATGGGACATCTGCGGAAAAAATGAAACGGTTGGCACGGGTTGTTTCCGGCTTAGAAGGTGAAACTCTGGTAATTTTATCATCAGATTTTTCTCATTATCTCTCTTCTTCAATTTCCAGGTGGCATGATAGAAAAGCTGTTGATATAATTTCCCATTTTGATTATCCGGCTGTATATAATTTGGAAACGGACTGCACACCCGGATTATATTTTTTAATGAAATTTTCAGAATTGCAAAATTATAAGCAATTTGTTTGGGTAAATAATTCCAACTCTTCCAAAATTCTTGGGGGAGATTTTGTTGGGGAAAATACAAGTTATGTTACCGGATATTTTTCTAAAAATAATAAAAGTAGAGAAAAAAATATTATCTCTCAAGCGAGTAGGTTAACGAGTATTTTATTTTTCGGCGACTTGATGCTGGATAGACACAATCGGACCTTGATGAATGAAAATGGTGTGGGATATTTTACGGAAAAAATAGAAAGATTATTTTGGGGGCAAGATTTGAATATAGTCAATTTGGAAGGACCGATTACTAAAAACAAATCTTTGTCTTTGGGAATGCCGGTGGAAAATCCCAATCATTTTCGCTTTACTTTCAATCCGGAACAGGCGATAAATTTTCTTCAGGCCAATAGAATAAATTTGGTGAATATTGGCAATAATCATATTTTAAATTTTCACAACGATGGGTTAAAACAAACGGAAGAATTTCTGAAAAAAGGAGGAATAAATTATTTTGGCAACCCGACTGACTTGGAAAAAATGTTTGTGATTAAAAATGTAAATAATCATCAAATTGCCTTTGTAAGTTATAATCGTTTTGGAAAATTTACCGTTGCCGATACGATAAAAATTATTCGGGAAATAAGAGATAAGGTTGATTTTATTATCGTTTATACCCATTGGGGGCAAGAGTATAAATTGGTGGAAAATGAAAAGCAAACCGCTAAAGCTCATCAATTTATTGACGCCGGAGCGGATTTGATTATCGGCTCTCATCCCCATGTTGTCCAGCCAATAGAAGTTTATAAAAACAAAGCAATTTTTTATTCTTTGGGAAATTTTGTTTTTGATCAATATTTTTCTGAGAATGTCAAGTCAATTTTGGGAGTGGGTATTTCTCAGAAAGATGACAAAATAAATTTTATTTTAATCCCTCTTTATATGCAAAATAACGGACAGTTAGAGTTAATGTCCGGAGAACAAAAGCAAAAGTTCTTGCAAAGTTTATTAGAGCGCTCTAAAATGAGCAATGATTTAAAAACGAGCATATTGAAGGATGAACAGTTTGAATTGACTCAATAGGCCTAAAGTATCATGATGTTTTTATTAAGTAAATAAAAAATCAAAAGTTAAGTGGTAAATGGTTAAGTTTCAAAGTTTGAAAATCAAATAATATGAAAAAGATTTTAAAAAATGTAGAAGATACGAAAAAGTTTGCGGAGGAGTTTTTGCAAATGGCTCTTGGTGGGGATAGAGAGAGGAATGTTGTTTTATTACAAGGCGAACTTGGAGCGGGCAAAACAACTTTTAGTCAATTCTTGCTAGAAACAATTGGCGCTG
>CAYORE010000015.1:0-2403 GCA_964406325.1 uncultured Bdellovibrionales bacterium
ATAATCATCACTACCAATTTTTTTGGTTCAATACTTTTTGTCATTATTGTTTGCAAAATTAATTATTTTATTTGCTTTGTTTTATTACTGTCTATTTATTAATTTTTAGATATCTTTCTATTTTAAAATTAGATAATTAGCTTCTATTCCTCATTGCATCATACATTTGAGGGCTTTCAGCAATTCCAATTTTCCATTACGCTAAAATTAGAACTGAAAAACTAAAAAACAGTGGTTATGTCACCAATTGCTTCGCTCCTAGAGAAATATTTACTCCGCTAAATAACTTGAGAACCACTATTTTTTTAGCTATAACGGTTCGATACCACCATCTTTTTCTTCCTTCTTTTCTATTTTATCTTCATCTTTTTTCTCTTCCTTCACCTTTTCTGTTTTAGTGGTGCCATCAACCGACTTTTCTTTATGAATACCGACAATCTCCTCAAATCTATCCTTCTCAATAGTTTCCTTTTCCAACAACTCTTTGGCTATTTTTTCCAAAATCTCAGAATTATCTTCTAAAATTTGCTCGGTAACCCTATAGGCCTTATCAACGAACTTGGAAACCGCATCGTCAATTTTCTTAGCCACCTCTTCCGAATAAGTCCTCTGCTCGTGATAATCCCGCCCCAAGAAAATTTCACTTTGATCCTTACCGAAAGTTAACGGTCCCAACTCACTCATCCCATAGCGAGTAACCAACCGACGAGCAATTGCCGTCGCACGTTCCAAGTCATTGGACGCTCCGGTGGTAACTTCACCAAAAATCTTTTTTTCCGCCACATAACCGGCCAAGAGTACGGAAATCTCTTCAATATAATAAGATTTAAAATGCAAAGACTCATCTTTTTCCGGAACATTCAAAGTATATCCGGCCGCTCGCCCCCGACTAACTATGGACACTTTATGCACCGGATCCGCTTTGGGTAACATCGTAGCCACTAAAGCATGCCCGGCCTCATGATAAGCTGTAATCCGTTTTTCTTTTTTAGACAAAATATGACTTTTTCTTTCCGCCCCCAACAAAACTCTTTCAATAGATTCTCGCATCTCCTCCATTCCGGTCTTTTTCTTGTTTCTTCTGGCCGCCAAAATTGCCGCCTCATTAACCAAGTTGGCTAAATCCGCTCCGGAGAATCCCGGTGTTCTTTCGGCAATCTGTCTTAAATCAACATCTGCCTCTAAGGGCTTGTTTCGCACATGAATTTTTAAAATTGCCTCCCTTTCCTTAATATCCGGATTGTCAATGGTAACCCGTCGATCAAACCTACCCGGTCGCAATAAAGCCGGATCCAAAACATCCGGACGATTGGTTGCCGCCATAACAATTACATTGGCACTGGTATCAAAACCGTCCATTTCCACCAAAATTTGATTCAATGTCTGCTCTCTTTCATCGTGACCTCCTCCCAAGCCGGCTCCCCGCTGTCGTCCCACAGCATCTATTTCGTCTATAAAAACAATAGCTGGGGCATGTTTCTTGGCTTGTTTAAACAAGTCTCTTACTCGAGAAGCCCCCACTCCTACAAACATTTCCACGAACTCCGAACCGGAAATCGTAAAAAAAGGAACATTGGCTTCTCCGGCTACGGCTTTGGCCATCAAAGTTTTTCCTGTTCCGGGAGAACCGAGCAATAAAACCCCTCTTGGTATCTTTGCTCCCAACTGCAAAAATTTCTTTGGCGTTTTTAAAAACTCCACAATTTCACTCAATTCTTCTTTGGCTTCTTCCGAACCGGCCACATCTTTAAAAGTTATTCTATTTTTACCATCCTTGGTTGGTATCAACATCCGTGCCTTACTGTTCCCAAACATCATCGCTTGATTATTTCCCTGCTGTGCCCGTTTCATTAAAAACCAAATAAAGAATCCCACTAACAAAAACGGAAACAAAAACGACAAAACGCCGTTTATCCAAAAATCTGTAGTGGTGGTATCTTTAATGTCAATAATTCCCCGCAACTTATTTTTATCCACTCCGAGATTTACCAAAGATTCAGACAAGGAACTTTCCATTTCTTTTTGGGCCAACTCCTTTCCTCCGTCATTTAATTCAATTTTTAATTTATTTCTCTCAACGGTTACTTTTTTAACCTTACCCTCATTGATTTGTTCCGCCAACTCCGACAAACCGATATTTTTTACCTCTTTTATATCGGTGCGATACAAGGATACTAGACTAAAAATCAACAACACTGCCAGCAAGGCCGTAAAAAAATTCTTAACCGTAAAATTGGATTTCTTATTCATAATTTCAAAACTATTTAAACTTTTTACTACTACTCCATACTCTCATTTCTTCCAACATTTGTCAACACATCCCTTTCTTTGAAATTATTTTAACTTGACTTCTTGATAAATATATGCTACATTTAAAAGCTCTCAAGTTGACATAGGGTCAAC
>CAYORE010000016.1:0-4531 GCA_964406325.1 uncultured Bdellovibrionales bacterium
GTCTGAGCTGTTTAATACAACTCGTCCAAATATCACGATGCATATTAAGAATATTTTTGATGAAGGTGAGTTGGATGAAAATGCAGTATGTAAGGAATTCTTACATACTGCCGCAGACGGGAAAAAATATAAAACCTTGTATTACAATTTGGATTTAATTATTTCTCTTGGCTACCGTATAAAATCACATATTGCCACCAAATTTCGCATTTGGGCAACGCAAAGACTCAAAGAGTATCTCGTCAAGGGGTTTACAATGGACGATGAGCGCCTGAAGAACCTTGGCGGAGGTAACTACTGGAAAGAGCTTCTGGATCGTATTCGTGACATTCGCAGTAGTGAAAAAGTGTTGTATCGTCAAGTGCTGGATTTGTACGCTACCAGTGTGGACTATGATCCAAAAAGTGAAGAGTCGGTGCAATTTTTCCAAATCGTGCAAAACAAGCTCCACTACGCCGCCCACGGGCACACCGTCGCCGAAATTATCGCCGAGCGCGCCGATGCCGGAAAGCCCTTTATGGGACTTTTGACTTTTTCCGGCGGTGAGGTAACCAAAAAAGATATTACCATTGCCAAAAATTACCTCAAAGAGAACGAGCTAAAAAAACTCAACAATATTGTTTCCGCCTATTTTGATTTGGCGGAAGTTAAAGCGATGGACCATGAGCTGATGTATATGCGAGACTGGATAGAGTAGTTGGACAAGCTGATTCAAACTTTTGACGGCAAAATTTTAAAAAACGCCGGTTCGGTGAGCCATACCAAGGCGAAAGAGAAAGCGGAGAGGGAATATAAAAAATATCAGTCGCAAACCTTGAGCAAGGCAGAAAAGGATTATTTGGAAAATATTAAAGCGCTGGAGAAAAAGGCAAAAAAGAGCGTTTCTAAATCTAAGAAAAAATGAGTATGAATGATAGTGTACAGACGCGCAATTGCGCGTCTCAACAATCAACACAAATGCAAAAAACCGGCATTCCCGCGGGATGGCGGGAGGTGAAGTTTTCTGATTTTTGTGATATTACTCGTGGTGGATCGCCACGTCCAATTCATAATTATATTGCCGCAACTGGTACTCCATGGGTAAAAATAGCAGATGCAACAGAATCAAATTCACGCTATATAACAAAAACAAAGGAATTTATAAGACCAGATGGAGAATCTAAAAGTAGAGTTGTTTATCCTGGTGATTTTATAGTGTCTAATAGTGCAACACCAGGACTACCGCGATTTATGAAAATTAGAGCTTGTATTCATGATGGGTGGTTGTTATTACGGAATATTAGAGATGTAGACAAAATGTTTCTTTATTATTTGGTTTTAACTGAGCGTAACTCGATTTTAGTACAGGGAAGTGGTACGATTTTTACTAATTTGAAAACCGATATTCTAAAAAACCATAAAGTCCTCCTTCCCCCACTCCCCGAACAAAAAGCCATTGCCGAAGTGCTTTCCAGCTTGGATGACAAAATAGACCTTCTCCACCGCCAAAACAAAACATTAGAAGACATGGCGCAAGCGCTATTTCGCAAGCGGTTTATTGATGAAGCAAATGAGGGGTGGGAGAGTGGAACGCTTTCGAGTGAATTTGATTTCACGATGGGGCAATCCCCACCAGGATCTTCATATAATGAAATTGAGGAAGGGGTGCCAATGTTTCAGGGAAATGCAGATTTTGGCTTTAGGTTTCCACAAAATAGAATTTACACAACAGAACCTAAACGCATGGCAGAAAAATTTGACACACTTATTAGTGTTCGTGCTCCTGTTGGTGAACAAAACATGGCACAAGAGAGGTGTTGTATTGGACGGGGTGTTAGTGCCTTTAGGTATAGGTACAACTCGGGTTTTTATACATATACTTATTTTAAGCTGAAATCATTAATGGGCGAAATAAAACAGTTTAATAATTCAGGAACAGTTTTTGGTTCTATTAGCAAAAAGGATTTTGAGAATTTAGAAATAATAATTCCACCGCAAGATGTAATTTCTAAATTTCAAGAAGTTGTTAAGCCGATGGATGACAAAATTATTTTTAATCAATCCAAAATTCGCACCCTTGAAAACTTGCGGGACACCTTGCTTCCAAAGTTGATGAGTGGGGAGGTGAGGGTGAAAGATTTTAATAAATAATTATTATGAAGACAGTTTTGGACTTAAAACATGATCAAGCAAGAAAGTTCTTTTTAAAAGAAGAAAGTTATTTTAATTTTGACCTGCCAAAATATTTCTCTTTTAGAGAGATACTAGAAAGAACTGCAGAAAAATTGGATGGTAAGAATTTGTCTGAGTTTTATTCTGAATATAAAATAACAAACCAACAAGGAACGGAAAAAACAAAAAAATATAACCCAGCTTTTTTTGAAGATGTAAATTACAAATTATTTAACAATAAGGACGGAGAGTATTCATGGAGATTATTTCAGTTAATTCACCCCGCAATTTATGTTTCTTTGGTTAATAAAATCACAGAAAAAGAAAACTGGGATTTGATTTTAGAATATTTTAAAAAAGAGACTATCGTAGAATGTGTAAGTGTTCCAGTTATCAAAAGTAAAAAACAAAAGACACAAAAGAGTGGGCAAATTTTAACTTGGTGGGAAGAAGTAGAACAAAAATCAATCTCTTTAGCGTTAGAATATGATTATATTTTTCACACTGATATTGTTGATTGTTATGGTTCAATTTATACACATTCAATTCCTTGGGCGCTACACACAAAACCGATTGCCAAAGAAAAAAGAAATGACAAAAAACTTGTTGGGAACATTATTGATAGACATTTACAACAAATGACAAATGGTCAAACAAACGGAATTCCGCAAGGTTCTGTCTTGATGGATTTTATTGCTGAAATAGTCTTAAAATATGCAGATAGGGAATTATCTGAAAAACTAAAAGATTTAAAAGATAATGATTTCAAAATTATCAGATATAGAGATGACTATAGGATTTTTGTGAATAATCCAGGAACGGGCAAGCAAATAATAAAAGAATTATCCAATGTATTATCTGCTTTAGGGATGAGGACTAGTCCAGGAAAAACTTTTTTTTCAGATGACGTTATAAACACCTCAATCAAACCTGATAAACTATTTTGGAGGGAAAGTTTGGAGTGGGTAAAACTTATTGATGGAGAAATCAAATACAATGCCATACATACAAATGTTGGAAATACACAAACAGAATTACTTATACTTAGAAATTTTTCTTTGAAATATAAAAATTCAGGAACTCTGCAAAAAGAGTTAAACAAGTTTTATGTAAAAATAAGAAATAAAAAAAAGTTTAAAAATATTGATGTGCTAATCTCCATTATCGTTGATATAGCTTTTCACAATCCCAGAACTTATCCAGTATCAATATCTATTTTGGGTAAATTTATTTCATGCTTAAAAAGTAAAAAAGACAAAAAACAAATTATTGATAAAGTTGAAAAGAAAATTAAAAAACTACCTAATACAGAAGTTGTAGATTTATGGCTGCAAAGACTTACCTTAAAGTTTGATAAAAGAAAAGGATATCAGGGAAATTTATGCAAAAAGGTAAATAACAAATCACAAGAGATATGGAACTCTAAATGGTTAAAGGATGATTTTAAAAAACTTTTAAATGATATTGATATCGTAAATCATGCAGAAATTCAAAAGATGGCTGAATATCCAACACTAAAAGAAATCTCTGTATTTGAGAGTAAAACAAATTATTATAATTAAGCATCATGACCAAAATCTACGAATCAGACATTGAAAACTTTTGCATAGAACTGCTCCAAAAGCAGGGGTATTCTTATTTACCCCCGGAAGAGCAAGAAGCGGAAAGGGAAAATCTTTCTGAGGTGGTTTTGCGTGGTCGCTTGAAGTCCGCAATTGACAGACTCAACCCTGATATCCCCGAAGACGCGAGAGAGCAGGCATTACGGGAAATTTTGAATTTGCCCAGTCAAAATCTAATTGAAAACAATGAGGTATTTCATCAAATGCTAACTGACGGCGTAAGCGTGGAATATCAAAAAAACGGCGATACTGTCGGTGATAAAGTTTGGTTGATAGATTTTGAAAATCCTTTGAACAACGACCTGCTTGTCTGCAATCAATTTACCGTTGTTGAGAATGAAAAAAACAAACGCCCTGATGTTGTCTTATTGGTAAATGGTTTGCCTTTGGTGGTGATGGAGTTGAAAAATCCGGCTGATGAAAACGCCACTGTCAAAAAAGCATATACTCAGTTACAAAACTATAAAACAGCAATCCCGAGCTTGTTTCATTACAATGGAGTTTTGGTCGCGTCTGATGGATTGGATGCCAAAATGGGCTCTCTCACCGCCGGCTGGTCGCGTTTTATGGCATGGCGAACGGTGGATGGCGTCAAAGAAGATTCAGTAACCACGCCTCAAATTGAAACGCTCATCAAAGGGATGCTTCGCCCGGATGTGCTTTTGGATTTGGTGCGAGGATTTACCGTTTTTGAAAAAATTAAAAAAGAAAATCCCGAAACGGGATTGACAAGTGTTGAAACGGTCAAGAAAATTGCT
>CAYORE010000017.1:0-11025 GCA_964406325.1 uncultured Bdellovibrionales bacterium
TATAATTACATCTACCTATGGTACAGGTATACACAAATCAAGTTGAAAAATATTAAGTAATTAACAAAACAAAAAAATCTACCATAAGACAGAAGAATTTATTATAAAAAACAGATTTCGGAAGAAATCGGCATAAAGCGAATTTTTATCAAAATTTAATTTAAAAAACATGAAAAATACAGGAAAAAAGAAAGACCCCAAAGAAAAAATGTTAATTGGATTAAAAAAAGCCCGAACCAGCTTAGATAGAATCATTGCTATTTTATCAGCCGAAAACTTAGACAAAGAGGGCAAGGAAGAAGATAAATGTTTTGGAATTATTCAGCAAAATTTATCGGTCATCGGCTTGCTAAAATCGGTAAATACTGCTATGCTGGAAAACCATATTAATTTATATATTAAAGAAGTAAAAAAGGGACAGATGAATAAAAGAAGACTGGAACAAATGAAAGAAGAAATTTTAAAAACAGTTCGACAAGCTCAAAATAAATAAGTAATTAATAAAAATTTTAAAAACTATGAATAGAAAGATATTAGTTGTAATTATCGGAATGATAATTATTGGAGGAGGGTATATTGCTTACGCTCAGTTTAAAGGAGAAGAAAAAGAAAGAAAACAGACACTCGGAACAAAGAAGGTGCAAGTTGTTGAAGTGGGAAAAGGCGTGGAGAATGGAGTAGTCACACGGCAGGGTGTTGTTAAGGGAGATAAAGAAGTTTATCTTTCCGCCAAGGCGGAGGGTAGAGTGCAAAACTTATACAAGGAAGTGGGAGAAAGAGTTTATCGCGGACAATTATTGGCACGCATAGATGGACGAGAATATTGGGCTCAAAGTAGAGTGGCACAAACAGGTTATGAATCCGCCGATAAAGGAGTTTCCAAGACTAAAAAATTTTTTGAAGCACAAATAAAACAAGCCAAGAAAGCCCGCGATTTGGCCAAAGAAGCTTATGAAGGACTAAAGGAAAGTGGTGATCCGGAAAAAATTGCCGAAGCGAAAGCGAATTATGAAATGGCCAAAAAAGCGGTTAAAACGGCGGAAAGAGGATATGACTTACAAGTGCGTATGGCCAAGGGACAGCGGGATGTGGCAGAACAACAATGGCAAGCGGCCAACACTGTTGCCGGTAATACCAACTTAACGGCGCCATTTAGCGGAGTAATCGCTCAGAAAATGGTGGAAGTTGGAGACTTGGTTGGACCACAACGACCGTTATTATTATTAGTGGATGATAGTAAAAAAGAAGTGGAAGTTTCGGTAGAAGGAGAGTATTTACAAGGAGTAAAGGTAGGAGAAGAAATTATTGTGATTGCCAAAAATGGAAAAAAATATTCGGCGAAAGTGAAAGCCGTCAGTCCGATGATTGACACTCACAGTCGCAAAGGGATTATTAAAATATCCTTACCCGCCGACGAAGCGTTTGTTCTGGGTGAGTATGTTTCCGTTTTAATTCCTCAACCGGAGAAAATGACCGGCGGTGAGGTTTTAATACCTCAAGAAGCAATAGTGCGAATTTACCATGACACCTTTGTTTTTGTTGTAAAAGATGGGCAAGCTAAAAAAGTAAAAGTTAAAACGGGAGAAATTGTCGGCAATAAAATTATTATTCAAGAAGGGTTGTCCGGAGGTGAAAAGCTTGTAGTGAAAGGACAGCAATATTTAAAAGATGGAGAAAAAGTTGAATTCTAAATTATCTAAAAAATAAGTTGAAATTAAAAAGTATGAGTGAGAATAATCAAAAAATAGGATTTTTCGGACGAGTGGCTACCTTTTTCTTGCGTCACAAAGAGCTGGGAGTTTTAACTTTTATTGGAATTTTTGTTTGGGGAGCGTTATCTTTTATAATGATGCCCAAACAGTATAATCCGGAAATAACCGCTCCGGCCTTTCAAATTGTTACGGAATTTCCCGGAGCCACCAGCGAAGATGTTTATCAGCTGGTTACCAAAAAAATGGAAGACAGGTTAAGGGAAATTCCCACTGTGGACAAAATAATGTCCCAGTCTTATGATGGTGGCGCCAGTATTGTAATCGCTCAATTTTATATCGGCGAAAATTTGGAAGATGCCAAAGTTACCTTAATGCAAAAATTGCAAAGCAATATGGACGACAAGCCTCTGGGTGTTAAGGATCCGCAAATCATTGCTATTGATCCGGACGATGTGCCGATTATGGTTTTGAGTTTAACCGCTGACAGTTTGTCGCCGGCTTCTTTGCGTTCTCTGGCGTATGATCTGGTGGATAAATTAAAACAAGTTCAGGGGACTTCGGTAGTGGCAGTTGTTGGTGGTAAACAAAAAGAACTACGAGTAGATATTGATCCCGACAAATTAGCTCAAAACAATTTAACTTTGCAGAGAGTGGTGGATACTATTCGAGGCAACAATATGTACATTCCCGCCGGCAATATTGAAAATAAAGATAATAATTATAAAGTTACGGTTTGGGGGGTGACTGCTTCGGTAGAGGATTTAAAAAATATTGTTTTAAATCAAGAAAATGGTGCCGTTGTCTATCTTTCGGACATTGCCACCGTTTCCTATCAAGATGCGGAAACAAAATCCGAAGTAAGATTTTGGGAAAAGGAGGGGAGTGATAAAGAAGCGGTCTATATCGCTATCTCCAAACTGAAAGGAACCAATGCCACCACCATTACTAAAAATATCACCAAAAAAATAAAGGATATTCAACAAAAAAATATCATTCCTTCCGATGTGCAAATTAAAACCGTTCGTGACGAGGGGCAGGTGGCGGCGGAGGCGACTATGACTCTGACCAGCAACTTAATTTCCGCCATTGTAATTGTGGCGATTATCCTTTTGCTTTTCTTGGGGTGGCGAAGCGCCTTAATCGTTTTAATTTCCATTCCCTTAACTTTGTCAGCGGTTTTCGGGGTGGGAAATCTTTCCGGACAAACCATTAACAGAATTACTCTTTTTGCCTTGATTTTGTCTTTGGGAATTCTGGTTGATGCCGCCATTGTAGTGGTGGAAAATATTTTTCGCTTAATGAAAGAAAATCCTTTGGAAAATAAATTTAAAGTAATCGGACAAGCGGTTGAAGAAGTGGGGGCCGGTTTGGTTTTGAGTACTACCACCGTAACTTTGGCCTTTGTTCCGATGGCTTTTGTGACTGGTATGATGGGACCATATATGGGACCGATTCCTTTTTTCGTTCCTTTAACATTAATCTCTTCTTTGATTATAGCTTTAAGTATCATACCTTTTCTTTTAAATGTTATTTCCCGTCTGGGTGAAAAAAAACGAACGAAAGAAGTAACCTCAGAAAAAGAAAAACAAAATATTTTTTTGCGAACAGTAGATAAGTTGCAAAAAAAATACAGTTTGTTTTTAGCGCACCTTTTAGAAAAAAGCGGTCGCAGAAAAATAGTGATGATTACGGTGATTATCGCTTTGATTATCTCTCTTTCCTTGCCGGCTTTGAAAATAGTTAAATTCAGAATGTTGCCTAAGGCGGATAAAGAACAATTTTATATTTATTTGGATATGCCCCAAACCACTTCCATTGTCAAAACCGATGAAGTAACTCGCGCTGTGGAGAAATTTGTTCTGGAAAATACTTCCGGACAAGCTGTTAGTGTACAAAGCTTTATCGGCACGCCACCGATTGTGGATTTCAACGGTTTGTTTAAAGGTTCCGATTCCCGACGCAACGAAAATCAAGCCACCTTAAAGGTTAATTTAACTCATCATAAAACTCGTCAAATCACTTCGGAAAAAATTGTTTTACAATTGCGTCCGAAACTGTTGCAATTTTTAGAGAAGTATCCGGATGCAAAAATTAAATTAATTGAAGACCCACCCGGACCACCGGTTTTATCCACTTATCTTTTGAAAATAAAAAGTGAAGATCGTAAATTAAATGATAGGGTAATGTTGGAATTGGAAAGTTTTACCGCCAATGTTCCGGAGGTTGTGGATGTGGATACAACCAAAAATGAAACAGCACTGGAATATGTTTTGCGAGTAAAAAAGGAAGAGGCCTCTCGCTCGGGCTTGAGCGTTTATGATGTGGCAATGACCTTGCGACGATTCTTATCCGGTGAAAAAATCGCCATGTATCATCAAACAGATTATGATAATTTACGAAAAGCGGAACAAGAATATATTGTGGTACGAACAAAAAAAAGCCAACGGGATGAATTTTCCGATTTAAGTGATATCTACTTAACAAATCCTTATGGGCAAAATATCCCTCTCTTAAGCGTGGTGGAAATGGTACCGACGGGAAGTGAACCGATTATTTATTCTGATGAAAGAATTCCCACTCAATACATTTACGCGGAAATGGGAAAACGCAGTGTAATCTATGCAATGATTGACACTTTGACTTATTTGGTTAAAGACTATCATCCATTTGGTGACCAAACAAAATTAACCCATTGGAATTTGTTTGGAGTTACTTATGCGAATATAACCACCGGACAAGAATTACAAATTCTTTTGGACGGTGAATGGAAACTTACTTTGGAGGTATTTCGTGATTTGGGTATTGCTATGGGAGTGGCCTTATTGATGATTTATTTTGTTTTGGTGGCGCGTTTCCGTTCTTTGGTAATTCCATTGTTGATTATGGGGACAATTCCTTTCTCCTTTGTTGGAGTTTTACCGGGATTTGCTCTCTTGGGAGCTACCACCGGATTGTTTTTTAACGCTACCAGTATGATCGGGTCAATTGCTCTTTCGGGAATTGTGGTAAATAATGCTATAATGTATTTGGAATATTTAAACCGTTTACGAGAACGAGGTTATAAAATTGAGCAAGCTATTATTAAAGCGGGACGAACCAGATTATTGCCAATTATGTTAACTTCTCTGACAACGATCTTTGGCTCATTGACCATTATTTCCGATCCGGTTTGGGCGGGACTGGCTTGGTCGATTATTTTCGGATTATCTCTTTCCGTTTTTCTGACGCTGATTATTTTTCCAATTATGTATTATCGTTTTCAGAAAGCGGAATGGGAAAAAGGTTATTCGGATAAATAATAATAAATAATAATTTAATTAATAAACAATTTATAAATACTTGTCTTCAGACAAAGCTGTTTATAAATTGATACACAACACAAAAATGCAAAAAGAAAAAATTTATCAATTGGACACGAGTAGTTGGTATATTGAGCGAGTGGTTTATTTGCTCGGAGGATTATTTGTTGCCGGTTCCGGTTTGTTGGCGCTACTTATTAATATTAAATTTTTATTCTTTACAATTTTGGTTGGAGGAATGATGGCCATTTTCGCTTTAACCGGCTGGTGTCCAACAGCAATCATTTTGCAGAAATTTGGCTTTAAAAGTTTTAAAAAATAGACACAGACAATTCTCACTCAATTATTCATTGAAATTAGATGGCGGAATTTTTCTTGCTAAATTATTTTTCAATGTTATAATAAAAACATAAAAAATAATTAATAATAACAACATAAAAGTATGTTTGAAATTTATCAAGACAAAGCGGGGGAATTTCGTTTTCGCTTGGTGGCGAAAAACGGAGAAACAATTCTTTCTTCGGAGGGATACAAAACCAAGGCGGCTTGTAAAAATGGAATTAAATCCGTTATTAAAAATTCTCAAGACAAAGAACTTTTTGAAGTTAAAGAAGCAAAAAATGGCAAAAGTCATTTTGTGTTAAAAGCAAAAAATAATCAAGTGATTGGGCAAAGTCAAATGTACGCCAGTAAAAGAGGTGCCGGTTGTGGTATACGATCAGTGGCTACCAATGCCAAAAAGGGAGAAATTGTTGACACTACCAAAAAATAAAAAACTGGAGAAAGCTTTAAAAAATCGTGATAAGACACATCACGGTTTTTTAATTATTTGGAGAAGCAGTCTCACAAAAAATTTTAAATTGTAAATTGGAATTTAAAAATATTTCAAAGAGATATAGATACGGATAAGTTAAAATTATGAACATAAAAATAATTACTATTGGTCAACCAAAATTGGAATTCGCCAAAAGCGGTTTTGCCGAATATGTAAAAAGATTACAATTTTTTCATAGAGTTGAAATCCGACACTTAAAAGATGGTGTTAAAGATAAAGAGGTTTTGAAAGAAGGTGAAGGTTTGTTTCGTATTATCCTTGATGAGCAGGGGAAGGAATTTGATAGTAGTAGAGAGTTGGCGGAATTTTTGGAGAATAAAGCCGTGCAGGGACAGGGAAACATTTGCTTCATTATCGGAGGACCGGAGGGATTGAGCGAAAAAGTAAAAAAACACGCCGACTTAATATGGAGTTTAAGTAGATTAACTTTTCCGCATGATTTGGCGATGGTTATTTTGGTAGAAGCGCTATACCGTGCCGGCACTATCTCCGCCGGGCATCCCTACCATAAAGAATGATTATCGTGTTACACTTCAGAGCCGTTGAAAAAATTTTCACAGTCAAGTGATAATTGAATAGGTTGAGAAATTAATGTATAATAAAAATGATTGGCAGATAGAAATGTTTGAATAAATGATTTTTGTCAGCAAGCACAAAAGAAAAAAATTGAAAAAATTAAAAAAATAAAATAACAAAAATAAAATGGAAAAAATATTTAGACCGAAAAGTGTAGCCATTATCGGAGCCTCTAAAGAGCGGGGAAAAATCGGGAATATTTTAGTGGAAAATCTTCAAAACAATTTTACCACTCACGGTAAAAATAGCGGGTTGAAAATATTCCCGGTAAATCCCAAAGGAGGGAAATTAAAAGGTTTAAAGGTTTACACTTCCGTTTTGGAAATTGATACGGAAATTGATTTGGCGGTAATTGCCGTTCCGGCAAAATTTGTTAACAAAGTGGTGGAAGAATGTGCTTGGCGAGATCAACCGATTAAAAATATTATCATCATTTCCGCCGGATTTGGAGAGATAGGCGGTGAAGGATTAAAAAGAAATAGGAAGTTGGAAGAATTGATTAAAAAATACAAACTAAACATCTTGGGCCCAAACTGTCTGGGCGTGATTAATGCCACCGATGGTCTAAATTTAAGCTTCGCCAAATCCAATGTAACAGAAGGTGCAGTAGGATTGATTTCTCAATCCGGAGCTTTTATTACAGCCATGATTGATACGGCTGAAGAGGAACAGTTTGGTTTTTCTTTAATAGCATCTTTGGGTAATAAATTGGACATTAACGAAAATGATTTATTGGATTATTACGCTCAAGATGAAGATACAAAAATAATAGCTCTTTATTTGGAAAATATATCCAATGGAAAAAAATTTCAAACAAAACTGAAGCGCCTTACCAAAACAAAGCCGGTTATTATCATTAAGGCCGGCAATTCCCAAAAAACCAAAGAAGCCATTCAGTCGCACACAGGCTCAATGGCGGGAGAAGCTTCGGTGGTGCAAACGGCTATTCAAGATGCCGGAGGGATACTGGTGGAGAACCTGGAGGATTTTGTAACCATCATCAAGGTGTTAAATAATTTTCAAATTAAGCGGTTGGAACGAGCGCGCCAAAAAGATGGCTTGGCAATCATCACCAATGCCGGTGGACCCGGGGTAATTACGACTGATTTACTGGAAAAATACAAGTTGAACTTACATTGTTTTACCAACAAAGAAAAGAAGGGATTGAAGCAAATATTGCCAGAAGAAAGTTCGGTTGACAATCCGATTGATTTAATTGGAGATGCTCAAGAAGATCGCTATCAAAAAACTTTGGAATTTTTACTGAAAGTTAAAGGAGTGAGGGGAATATTGGCAATTGTTACTCCCCAAGCCCAGACTCCCATTAAAAAAATAGTTGAGGTGGTAGCGGAACACAATAAAAAGGCATCTTTTCCAATCTTTCCAATCGTAATTGGCGGAGAGGCGGAACGGGAGGCGGAGGAAATCGCTCGGCAACGAGGAATAAATAATTTTGCTTTTCCGGTTGTTTTGATAAGAGCCTTGCAAAAAATAGGTAGCTGGGAAACGAAACAGGCAATAAACGACGAGAAAAAACAAGTGAAGAAAACGAAAGGAGCGCAAAAAACTCTTTTAAGTTATCAGGAAACGGAAATTCTGGCTAAAGAGTTTGGATTGAATATTTTAAGAGCGGAGTATCCGAAAAACGGAAAGGATTTGACTAAAATTATAACTAAATTGGGAACTCCGCTGGTAATGAAGGTTGACAGTCCGAATATCGTTCATAAAAATGCAAAAAATGGCGTAGTTACCAGTTTAAAAACAAAAGAAGAAATCAATAGAGAATTCAACAGATTTCACAAAGATTTTCCGGGAGAAAAAATCTTGATACAACCACAGGTGGAAAGTGGCTTGGAAATTATTTTGGGATTAAAAAGAGATCCCTCCTTTGGACTGGTGTTGGTAATTGGGTTGGGAGGAATTATCACGGAAATTTTAGATGAAAAAATTATTTTAACCGGAAGAGTAACAGCTAACCAAATTGAAGCGAAATTAAAAAAATCCAAATTGTACCGAATTTTAAAGAAGGAAAAAATTGATACAAAAGAATTGATTCGTCAAGCCGGCCGTCTTTTTGAGTTAGGTCTGTCAGATGAAAAAATTGTGGAAGTAGATATTAATCCAATTTTCCTCTATCAAGATAAGCAACCGATTATTGTTGATTTTAAAATCTTAAAATCAAGGGAAGACCAATAGAATGATTTTAACGGTAGAGTAAGACTTATCTGAAACGGTGTTGTTTTTCAACTTAAAAGAAGGTATAATAGAAAGCGTAAAGTTTTCCGAGGAAGTATCCTTATCGTATTTTAATAAATATTAAAAGTAAATTAATTTTATGAGATTTACCAGAAAGAAAAAAAAGAAAATCGGTTTCATCGGGCAAGGGTTTATAGGTAAAAATTATGCTGATGATTTCGAAGAAAGAGGTTATGAGGTGGTTCGCTATGCTCGCAGTGAACCTTATAATAAAAACAAAGAAAAATTAAAAGAGTGTGATATCGTTTTTATTGCCGTTCCCACTCCAACAACTCCAACAGGATTTGATTACAGTATTGTGGAAGGAGTAGTGGGGTTGGCAGGTAAAGGAAAGACGGTGGTAATAAAATCAACGATGCAACCGGGAAGTACGGAAAAAATAGCGGAAAAATTTCCGGATATTTTCGTAATGCATAGCCCGGAGTTTTTGCGAGAAAAATTTGCCGCTTACGATGCCCGACATCCTGATAGAAATATTGTGGGAATTTCCAAAGACACTCCGGAATATCACCAAAAAGCGGAGGAAGTATTAGCGGTCTTAGCCAAAGCACCCTATAATGAAATTATGGATGTTCGGTCGGCGGAAATGATTAAATATATTGGAAACTGTTTTTTGACAACCAAAGTTGTCTTCTTCAATATCATGTATGACATAGCCAAGAAGTTAGATTTGGAGTGGGAAAATATTAGAGAAGCGGTAGCGGCCGATCCTCGTATAGGAGAATCTCATACCCATGTTGTTCACGAAAGTGGTCACGGCGGAGGAGCTAAAAGGGGCGCCGGCGGACACTGTTTTATTAAGGATTTTGCAGCTGTCAGAGAACTTCACGACAAAGTTTTACCGGAAGATAAAAGTGGTAATAAGGTTTTAACTTCCATTGAGAAAAAGAATGTGGAATTATTGCGAGACAGTTGTAAAGATTTGGATTTACTGGAAGGAGTTTATGGAGAGGAGGTTTTAAAGAAGGAAGAAAGAAAGAAGGATTAAATTAAAATAAAAAATAATTATTAGAAAAACAAAAATGCAAAAAACGATTTTGATAACCGGAGGGGCCGGATTTATAGGGTTTTTTGTGGCCAAAGAGCTGTTGGCACGAGGGGATAAAGTGATTATAGTTGATAATATCAACGATTATTATGACCCCCAATTAAAGTTGGATCGTTTAAAAGAACTGAAAAAGCACCCTCAGGCAAATAATTTACAAATTGAAAAGGTGGATATAGCCGAATACGGGGAGCTGGAAAAAATTTTCAAAAACAATAAAATAGACAAGGTTTTTAATTCAGCTGCTCAGGCCGGAGTAAGGTATTCTTTAGAAAATCCTTTTTCGTATCAAAGAACAAATTTATTAGGCTTTTTAAACATTCTGGAATTGATGCGTCATTACGAGATTAAAGATTTAGTTTATGCCTCTTCCAGCTCTGTCTACGGAGCCAACACCAAAACACCTTTTTCTGAACAGGACAAAACAGACAAGCCGGTCTCTCTTTATGCGGCCACCAAAAAATCCAATGAATTACTGGCTTATTCTTATCATCATCTGTTTGGAATTAATGCTACCGGTTTGCGATTTTTTACTGTCTATGGACCTTGGAGTCGTCCGGATATGGCTATGTTGAAATTCGCTTTGAAAATGGCTAAGGGAGAAGAGATTGATATTTACAATGAAGGTAAAATGAAAAGGGATTTTACTTACATTGATGATATTGTACAAGGAGTAGTAAGAGCCATTGACAAGTCTTACCCCTTTGAGGTTTTTAATTTGGCTTATGGCCAAACGGTTGAATTGTTGCGATATGTGGATGCCTTGGAAAAAGCATTGGGCATTGAAGCTAAAAAAAATATGATGCCGATGCAAGCGGGGGATGTTAAACAGACAGACGCCGACATTAGCAAGGCCAAGAAAATGCTAAATTTTAACCCTCACACTTCCGTAGAAGAGGGGGTTGGAAAGTTTGCCGAATGGTTTAAAGAGTATTATAAAATGTAACTTAAAGAAATGGATATAGACATAAGCGCCAGTAATAAAATCCTTATCATCCAGCCCGATAATCAGGTGCGAGAAATGTTGGTGGAAGTTTTTAAGAACAGCGGTTTTGAAGTTATGTTTGCCGGGGATGGAGCAGAGGGTTTTTCCAAAATAAATAATCAAGGGGGAGTAGATGTGGTCTTAACGGCTTTAAATATGCCCCGAATGGATGCCTTGGAATTCATTAAGAGAAAAAAAGAAAATCCGGCATTGGTTGATACCCCGGTGGTAATATACGATAATCTTAACAGTGAGGAAGAAAAAGAGCTTGTTTTAAAAGCCGGAGCAAAGGATTTTATCGCTAAAGGAGCGGCTTC
>CAYORE010000018.1:0-37461 GCA_964406325.1 uncultured Bdellovibrionales bacterium
AATACAAAAAAACGGTCGCATCCTAAGGATGCGACCGTTACTTGTTTTTTATTTGTGTAGTATTTATTTTTTAATTGAGTCTATTTGTTAAACCTCAATAATCACCGGAATAATCATTGGACGGCGTTGGGTTTTTTGAAAAAGAAAAGTTCCCACTTCTTCCCGAATTCGTTTATTAAGAATCCCCCAATTGATTTTGGTTTTACTGGACTTGGAAGTATTTTTGGCAATAACTTTTTTAACCGTTTCTTTGGTGGCATTAATCAAGTCAAAATTTTCCTTAACATGAACAAATCCTCTGGAAGTTACTTGAACATTCCCGTTTACTTTCTTGGTTTTACTGTCAATAATTACCGTGATCATAAAAATACCATCTTCCGCTAACATTTGCCGATCTCGCAAGACGATATGTTCCACTTCGTTAACTCCCAGTCCGTCAATAAATACATAATCCGTCGGTACTTTTTCCTTAAGAACTTGCGGTTTGTTTTTGTGGATATTAAAAATATTTCCATTGTCCAAAATAAAAATATTTTTTGCTTTCATCCCGATTTCCAACGCCAACTTGCGAGCTTCTTTGAGAAAATAGTGATAAGCGTAAACGGGGATATAATAATCCGGTTTAACTTGTTTAAGCATTGCTTGAATATCGGAGGCGTTACAGTGTCCACTGACATGAATGTCCATCATATTACTGTGAATAACATTATCGCATTTACGATAAAGATTATCCTTTAGTCTTTGAATGGTGTTTTCATTGCCGGGAATAACCGAAGAGGAAAAGACAACCGTATCTTTTTTCTTAAGTTTAACAAAGCGATGATTATCCGTAACAATTTTAGATAAAGCGGCATTACTTTCCCCTTGAGCACCGGTACAAAGGATTACCAATTTATCTTCAGGGTAATTGTGGATATGTTTAATATCAATCAGAGCCCGTTTATTGGTTTTAATATAACCGAGTTCTTGGGCTAGCTTGATATTTAATTTCATACTATAACCATCCAAGGCCACCTTTTTGCCGAATTTATCCGCTATCTCAATAATATTTTTAATCCGATCAATTTGAGAAGAAAACATTCCAATAATAACCTTACCCTTAGCTTCGGTGATAATTTTTTCTAAATTGTCATACATAGTTTTTTCGGAAGTGGGACTATTGTGATCGGTTGCCCCCAAACTTTCCAACATTAAGATGGTGGGGCGGGGCAGTTTCGCCAATTCACTGTAATCCATTGTTCGTTGTCCCCGGTCGTCGCGAGCAACCGTCCAGTCTCCGGGATGTATTACGGTACCGTCCGGTGTTTCCAAAATAACTCCGACCGCATCCATAATAGAGTGTTCAATTTTAAAGAAACTGACCTTAAAATTTCCGAATTTAAATGTTTGTTTAATATCCTTGATGTGAGTAGCTTTCAATCTTTTGGCTGATCCTTTCTGGTGGTCTTCCATTCGGTTTTTAATCAGAGCCAAAGTGAAATCTCGCCCAACAACGGGAGGATAGTTTAATTGCTCCAAAAGAATGGGGGCGGCCCCAATGTGATCCAAATGTCCGTGGCTAAAAATAACCGCTCGGATACGCTTTTCTTTTCCACGCAGGTAAGAAATATCGGGAACAATATAATCCACTCCCGGCATATCTTCTTCCGGGAATTGAATACCCATATCCAAAATAACAATATCATTTCCATATTCAAATACGGTCATATTTCTTCCAACTTCTTCCTGTCCGCCCAAGGGAATTATTTTTAAGCCCTTGATTTTTGTTAAATCAAGAGAGCTTTTATCTTTTTGTCCCTTGGTTATTTTTGTAGAAGTTGCTCGTCGCCCTCGTTTCTTTTGATTGGTGTTGCTTTTTCTCGCGGGTCGCTTCTTCTGCTTCTTAACGGTCTCTTTTTCCAAGTGAGCCGTTCTTTTTTTAAGACTTTTTTGATGAGCTTTCATCTCGTCAATAAGACTGTTTATCGCCGATTTAGGTTCGGCGTATTTCACCTGTCGTTTTTTAGTCATATTTTTTGATTTACTAATTTTTTAGAAACAACAAAAATAAAAATCATTTTGTCAAATGACCAAATTTCAGTTGTAGTAAAGGAATTAAAATAATTCCCTAATAGTTAAAATATTTTTATTTGATACTTTTAGAAATCTTCTGAAAATCGGCGATTGGTACTTGCAGAAAATTTCTAAAAATAATTAAAAGTATTTATTAATTTATTAAAAAGTGTTTAATTCTTTTTTAAATTCCTCAATCATCGGTACGGCGTTAGGGTCGGTTTGGTAGTGTAGGGCCAAGTAATAAGATGTCCAATCAGCCAGGATGATATTGGAAAAAATTTTAAAGAAAATATTTTCCGAAGAGAGATTTATTGCTGAACCGGAAATATTCTTCTCGGCTAAAAATTTAGCCGTTAGATCATATCGCTTTAAGTTGCGAGGATCGTCTTCGGGGTCACGAAGCATTATAATAAAATAATCCGTTTGGGGATTGGTAAAACCGATAAATTCATTATGATTTAACTCGGGAAAAACATTGAAAAAAGCCGGAATTTTGGTATTTTCGTTAAATTTAATCTTCCAAATCATCGCCAAGGAAGAAAAAGTATTGGAAGAATATATCAAAGGTGTTTTTTGGTGTAATTTTTCGGAAAATTCTTTACCGTTTTTCTCTAACCATTCGGCTTTGTCGTTTAACTTTTGGGCGGAATCTGTAATTTCAGCGGTTAAATCCGGTAATTTTCGTTCGTTGATTAATATTTGAATGAGTGCAAAGAAGAAATACCCGACAGCCATTCGTGGTTGAAAATCTTTTGACGGTTTTGGTAGTTTAATATGAGGAACACCGTTCTTCAAGGCCATCTTTTCCACTAATCCTCCACTGGAAATGGCAATTATGTTTAAATTATTAACAAGCGCTTCTTGAAAAGAGGAGACGGTTTCCTCAGTATTCCCGGAATAAGAACAAATAATATTTAAACAATCATCAAAAGCTTCCGGAGGTAATTTATAGGAACGATTCCGATGAATTCTCATTATAGCATTATTTTTATTTCTTGTCAAGCTTCTTTGATAGGTATCTAAAATTTCTCCCGGTAAAGCGCTTCCACCCATGCCGGAAATAACAATTTGAGAAAAGTCTTTCACTGACCGAACATTTTCAGCCAATTTTAATCCCTGGGTAAATTGCTCCGGCAAAGACAAGATGCTTTGACGAAAATCTGTTTCTGAAGGCATTTTTAAGATTTTATTTTTTAATTCGTTTTGTTTTGATGTACCAGTTGTTGAGGTTGTTTAAGCGACTGCCGGTTTTAATAATGGCCTTTTCTTCAACCCCTTTTATTTTGCTGTTTAAAACATAGATATACTTTGGACTGTAAAGGAAAATTGCCGGAGAGTCTTTTAACAGATGTTTACTTATCTCAATATATTTTTTATTTTCATCAGAAATAGAAGTGGCCTTTTTTGATTCTTCCAATAATTTATCCACATCTTTATTGTCATAAAGAGTAAAGTTTAATCCCGGATTCTTCTTTCCACTGGAGTGCCAAAAGAAAAATAAATTGGGGTCATTACCGGAATATTGCAGACCTAAGATGAGACTTTCAAACTTTCGGGGGTTTAGATATTTCTGTCGGATATCCAGCTGGTTGTCGCTGTTAACTATTTCCACCGCTACACCTACTTTTTGCCACTGTTCTTTGATTATCTCGGCGGTTTTCAGTAAGTCATCGGTAGAACTTACCACCAATTGCAATTTTAATTCACTGCCTTCTTTAGTGCGAACGGAAGAATTTTTTTCTATATTCCAGCCGGCCTTTTCTAAAAGTTTTATAGCTTTCTCCGGCGAATATTCCGTTAATTCACTGTCATAATTAAAATCTTCTTTAATAAAAGGTTTAATCAAAGGAGAGTATATTTTTTCGGCATAGCCATGAAAAATTTTGTCTATAATTTCGTCACGATTGGTTGCTAAGCGAAGAGCTTGACGCACTCTTTCATCGGCCAGAGGTACGGAACCGCCCTGGTTTAAAAGAACGGTAAAATATTGGGGGATATTAAGACTGTGCAAGTTGGTGTCTTGACGATTTTGAAAATCACTGATTTTGTCATATTTAATTAAACCAAACCCGTTAATCTCTTTCTTATTGTAAGCATTAATCACTTCCTCCTGATTGGCGTAAAAGTTAAATATCAGTCTGTTTAAATATGGTTTTTGCCCGTAATAATTTTTATTGGCAATCAATTTGTAGGAAATAATTTCATCACGATCGTTCTTTTTGATTTCATCAAAAATAAATGGTCCGGAACCAACCGGATTCAAATTTAATTCAACCAAAGAAAATTTATCACCGGATATTGATGACCAAAGATGTTTTGGTAAAACGCCAAAGGTTAACTTGCTGAGAAAGGGGGCGTAGGGTTCCGATAATTCAAAGATAACCGTTTGTTCGTCCGGATTGGAAACTTTAATGGTTTCTTTATTCCACTCCTTAATTCCGGAGGGATTATAATTGGGATCTTGTAATAATTGTACGGTAAAAACGATATCTTCGGCGGTTAGGCGTTCTCCGTCATGCCACAAAACATTATCTTTCAAGTGAAGAGTGTATTTTTTACCATCGTCGGAGATGTTATAATCCTTAACCAAATCATTTTTTAACTGTCCTTCATTATCATAAGTAAATAAAGCGGAAAAAACCACGGAAGAAATTAACTCATCTATGGGACGAGCAATGGACAAAATGGGGTTGATATTTTTCGGTGTCCCGGCGGAATTTACCGGAATACCCTCGGTGTATTCTCCGCCGAAGGCCGGCACAACCTTGGTGGCGGAAAAATAGTACCTGACGGAGCCACCGAGCAACAATAAAACAAATAAAGAAAGAGCTGTATAAAGAGCTAATTTTTCTTTCGGTTTTAATATTTTACCGAGATATTTCAGTTTGGTTAGAAAAGATATTTTTGTTGGTTGATCGTTTTTATCATCAGAAGACATTGTGTTGTATTTAATAAGTTACCTGAAAAGATTTTGTCAAATACAAAAACGGTAGCAATAACTTAATTTTTAATAAATTAATTAACAAACCGAACTGTTAAGAATGAAAAATAATTAAATTTAAAATTAAAATCGTTAAAAGCGGTTCCATTCAATTTGACCTTAACCTGAAAAAGTTAAGCGGAAATCCTTTTTTTAACCGGCTACGCTAACGACAAAAATAATACCGGCATTTAAAATAAACAATCCTCCCAAAATAGCGGAGGTGATGGTAAGAAATTTTTCCATTCCTCTCTTGGTGTGAAAACCGGAAAAGTCACCACCAAAAGTTGCGGACAATCCGGTCCCCTTATTTTGCAACAAAATAGTAATCATTAAACTGAGGGAGAGGATAATTTGTAAACCGTATAAAAATTTTAACATTAGTTTTCAAAAATATTTATAATTAAAGAATTGACAATACTGATAATTATTAAGCCCAGTACTCCGGCTACGAGAGAATTAATGGTAAAGAAACTGAAAAGAGAACTGGTGTAATACAAAAGAAGGATATTAATCACAAAACTGAATAGACCGAAAGTTAAAAGGATTAACGGGAATGACAACAGTTTTACTAACGGTCGTACCAAAGTGTTGATAATTCCCAGTACGGCACCGATTTTTAGAAATCCGACATAATCGGTACTTATCTGAAAGCCGGGAATTAACTTGCTGGCCACATAAAGAGCCAAGGCGTTGCTGACTACCAAAATAATCAACTTAAATAATAGTTTCATTGTTTTTTGATTGAAGGTTTATAATTTAAAGCACTTTTAATATTTTCGTTTGAAATTATATGGAAAAAATAAAATAATTTCCAAACATTACAAATATAATTCACTGTATGAAGAATTTAAGATAAAAAATTCAAACCTGACCAAAATCATTGTTATTCCATCGTTATCAACTATAACAGGGAAAAGTTAGGTAGTCAACCTTGACAAAAACAATAAAATGTTTCTTTATTGTTTAATCATTAAAGCAGTCATCTTTACAGAGTGTTTATTATGATATAATATTAAACAAGAGCAAGGAGATGATTGGAGTGTTGGTAAAAACTGATGTGAAAAAGTGGTCTGAAAAAGCAATTAATATTTACCAACCAACTCCCCGAATCGTCCTGACGGAGAAATGCCGTCAGAAATGAAGGGTGTCGGGAGGTGAAAGGTTTATTTGAAAAATAATTTATTAATTCGGAATATGGATATTTTGGAAATCGTAACAAGTGTAAATGAATTTTTAAACCGGTCTGCTATTTTTCAAGGTATAAAATTTGTTTTGGCAATTTATTTAATTGTATTGTTTTTGGATATTGCGTTAATGATTTTTGTTATGGTAAAAAAACGAGGGTACTGGTATGATTTTTCTTTCGGGCGAACTATTCCCAAAATAATCGGCACTATGGATAAGCGATGGAAAGAAGTGGCGGAAATGATAAAAAGAGGAAATCCAAATGATTATAAATCGGCGGTGGTGGAAGCGGGAGAAATGGTTTACGAAATTCTGAAAAAAATAGGGTATCCCGGAGAAACTTTAACTGAACAATTGGACAAAATGGTTGGTTATCAAATCTCAAACTTGGAGAAAGTAAGAAAAGCCACTGCTTTGAGAGATGCCATTTTAGCCGATGCCAACTATGAAATTTCCGAGGAAGAAGCCAAAGAAGCGGTAATTGAATTTGGAGAAGTTTTGAAAGAAATGGAGGCAATTCATAATATTTTAATTTAGAGACATTTTATGAAAGATATTGTAGAAATAGATTTTAACAATCCGGATATTTATCAAGAAAAAATTTGGGGAAATAGTGAAGAAGTCCTTTCTTTTGTTGGTAGGGACAAAGATGATTTCGCCGGTAAAAATATCGGCGAGATATTTTTGGTATCCACTCACCCGGCCGGTTTAAGCAAGTTTACCAACGGGCGATTGTTAAGAGATGAAATACATAATGAAGAATCCGTCTTTGGTAAAACCGTCGGACCAAAAGGAGATTTTCCTTTGCTTTTAAAAGTGTTATCTGCCAAAGAAGCTTTATCTATTCAAACCCATTACAAAAATAAAACTGAATCCTGGTACGCCTTGTCTGACGGGGAGATGCTTTACGGCTTGACGGAGAAAGGAGAGCAAATTATTCAAACAATTGAAGGGCGAAAAAAAATGGCAAATATTTTGGCGACAGCCACAACGGTTGAAGAGGTGTCTGAATATTTTAATTATGTTAAATTTAAAGCCGGTGAAACTTTTTTGATTTACGCCGGCATACCGCATGCTTTGTTAAGAGGAACAATTTTGGAACCGCAAAAGAATTCCAATTTGACCATCAGAGGCGGTGATTGGGGAAGAAAAAATCCAAATCGTCCCTTACACATTGAAGATTTTTTTGCCTCCATCTATCCTTATCAAATTTCCACTAAGCCCATTGCCCCCAAGAGTAAAATTTATCGAACAGATAAAGAAACACCGATTAATTCGGAACACACTTGTCTGGTGGCGACAAAAGATTTTGCCTTGGATAAAATAGTTTTAGAAGACGGCAAAAGGATGTTGGAGACTTTTACGGATAGATTTTTTATTGTTTTGGTAAAGCGAGGAGAGATAGAAATTAATAATGGAGTAGTATATAAAAAAGTAAAAAAAGGAGAGATTTTCATTTTGGGAGCGACCGCTAACGAGTGGACCTTTCAAGGGACGGGAGAAGTTTTGTTGGTGTATGTTCCTCACTTAAAAAAAGGGATAATCACTCCCTTAAAAAACAGTGGCTACACTTATGAAGAAATTGCCGAAATTGGCGGACCAACCTTGAAAGAAAACGATGTTTATATTGAAATGAAAGAGTTGGGGTTATTGTAAAAATATTTTTGAAAAAAGCAATAAAAATATCCTTTTCAATTGTCGGTAATCGGTGATCAGCGACCGGTGGCCGGTAGACGGTGATCAGTTTAATTAAAAATTATATCTATCAAGGAAGGATTTAAAAAATCTAATTTGTGAAATTGGAATTTTATTTACCTAATAATAGTCCGACCACCGGAAATCTGGTGGTCGGACTATTAATTGTCGGTTAAATTGTCAGTTGTAAAAAAATCTATTTAAGCTCGCTCATTATCATCCCCTTTTTCTTCTGTTAGTTTGAGCATTTTAGAAAAATACATATTAACATCTCTAATCCACTTATTGGCGGCCGCTTGTCCGCCGGTAGCGTTACAATCAGAACCACACTTCCAAAGAACCATCTCCTGGGGAGTGTCCACTCCGGATTTTATCAATCTTTCAATTCTTCCCCCAACCGTATTAACAGCATCTTCCGGACTGTCAAAACAAGTGTGTCCGCCGGTACCCATCTTTTTACGAATTCCCCGATAGCCCCAATAATTGAAACAATCTTTCCCGTTTAAAACCGGCACCCGACGACCGTAATTGCTTTCTTTTTTGGCAATGCCGACCAAAAACGCCGCCACTTTTTTATCTTTTTTGGCTATGTAGGGAGCCATTTTTTCCATCGGCGTTCCGGCAACCATTTTTAGGATTTTTTCTTCCAATTTGTCGGCTTTTGTTTCTTCAAATTCCCGTAAAGTATTTAAAACAATAGGGTCAATACTTTGGTTGTCGGCGTCAGAGTTGATAATATTTTTTTCATCTTTGGCTCCCAGGACGGCAACTTCATTTTTAAAACCATTCCCCGGTAATTCCTCTTTATTGACAACCAGGTTCTGTTGTTTTTTGGTAAGAGCGGTTAAAATTTCTTTATTTGATTGGTTGTTCAAATAAATGATTATTCCGGTAGCAATTAAAAGAACAATGGCAAAATTCGCCACAAATAATTTTGTTTGAAAAATTGATCGGTAATTGGAAGTAAGGAGAAGATTGATTGATTTTTTCCGATAAAAGGATTTGTCAAGCCGATTTTGTTGTTGTGCCGGTAGTAACTGTTGCTCAAGTGATTGTTTGTTGTCATAAAACGAGTTAGCAAACTTTCGTTTAGTGGGTTTGGTAATTAATGGTTGATTGTTTTGGTGAGAGTGGAGTGATTGTTTTCTTTCGCTAGTTCGTTTTTGCAAGGTAATAACTTTTTCCGTTTTAGGAGAATGAATAATTTTTTGAAAATATATTTCCGGCTTAACAGTGTCAACCAGAGAAACTTTCTTGGTTCCTAATTTAACCCAACATCCCTTCTTGATGTTAACCAATTTTTCTTTATCTATAAAATCTTTTTTTATGCCATCTATAAAGAAATCTCTGCGATGCTTAGATACAAACAAAGTCTCTCCCTGAGAAGAGTTTTTTATTTGTCTTCTTTTTCTCTCCGCATCCTCCCGGTTGGTAAAAAGATATCTGAAATCCGGCTTATTATTACTATCCGTTAAACAATAGTAATAATGTTTAATTTTCATTTGGGTGATTTTAGTATTTTTAACAATAACTATATAAAGTATATATCAATACAAGCATCTTGTCAAAATAACAAGATTGTTTCCATATCTCTTTTTTGTCTACCTTTTTAAGCCGACAATCGGTAAATCAGTAATCTATTGGTTGGTGGCAGTTTTTGATTGATGGGTGAAGGGGTAACACCAAAAACGGAACTTGGAAGTAGTCCCTTTTAAAGTTTTTTAGCCATTAAGACCAAAAAAATTAAGAATTATTTATTTTATTAAAGTAAATGGAAACATCTTTAATCCATTTGGAAACACTTTCCGGTGAATGATTGGCACAAGAATTGCCACACTTCCAAATAATCATTTTGTCGGGAGTGTTACGATGTTGAGCAATGGCCAAAGTTTGCAGTCTTTTGGCAACCGTTTCAACGGCGTCTTCCGGACTGTCAAAACAGGTGTGTCCACCGGTGCCCATTCGCACTCTCTTTCCACGATAGCCCCAATAGTTGAAACAATCTTGTCCGTTAAGCTTAGGGGAATGTTTTCCCAGTTGACTTTCTTTAAGGGCGATACCAACCAAAAAAGCGGCGATAAGTTTATCTTGTTGACTAATCGGTTCAATCATTTTTTCCATCGGTGTACCCGATAAGATTAAGTTAAGTTGTTTTTTTAAATTATCCTCCGTTTGATTTTGTTTTATCTTCTCTTGTATTTTTTTAAAATCGTTTTTGTTTATTTGTTGCAGACTGATAGACGAACTTGAACAAACTTTCGTTTGTTTTTTCTTTTTCACTTTTTTCGGGGAAGGAGTTTTTTGGGAGGAAATATTCGCAGAGAGTAGTTGTTTTTCCGGAGAGAATATTTTTTCCAACTCATCATTGATTATATGCGAAGTATCGGAAGTATTCGGAATATTTGATATTTTGGCTTGACTTGATTGAGAATAAAAAAAGCCACCAATAACAATAACTAAGGTCGCTCCGATAAGAAATAGAGATTTATTTGTTAGATTGTTTGTTGAGTAATTATTGGTCGGTTGATGTTTGACCAATGAATAAAGTTTCATAAATCATTATTAATATATTAGTCAATTACATCAAGGTATAATCCCTTAATGCAATTGCCCAAAATTTTTCAAAAACAATTGATTTCGAAAAGATTTTTGGGAATAAAAAAGTGCTTTGATTTAAGCACGGATTTCAGTATATTAAAAATACAAATTATTGTCAAGTGTGGACAACTGTGATATTATAAACTTTGTGTGACGGATTTACCGGTCTATTGACAAATTTTTTATTTATAGTAAGATGTATGGCATTGAGTGTTTGCAAGTTGATGATTAGACGGCGGAAAAGGGAGTGAAAATTGTTTAATTTAACAATTTGGTAAATAAAAAAACGGTTATTTAAATTATTTATTTGGCGCCATCGTCTAGTGGTTAGGACGCCAGGTTTTCATCCTGGTAACGGGGGTTCGATTCCCCCTGGCGCTACGGAACGGACGAAGCGGGACGATTACTTAATCAAAAAACATTAACGGATTAAATTAAAATAAATGACACAAAAATACTTAACTAAAGCCGGTTACGAAAAATTGAAAGCAGAGTTGGATGATTGTAAGTTGAATAAAAGAAAAAAAATTGCCCAAGCGATTAAAGAAGCTAAAGAACAAGGTGATTTAAGTGAAAATGCTGAATACACCGAAGCAAAAAGACAACAACGAGAGAATGAATCGCGAATTATGAAATTGGAAAATATTATCAGAACAGCAGAAGTTATTAGCGATGATGTTTCTACTGATAGCGTACAGATAGGATGTGTTATTGATATTGAAGCCAAGGGAGTTAAGAGTACCTTCCACATTGTCGGAGCCAATGAAGCGGATCCGGCTAAGGGTTTTATCTCCAATGAATCACCGATTGGAGAGGGTTTGATGGGAAAGAAGAAAGGGGAAACGGTTGATATTGTTTTGCCAAACGGTAAAAAAGTACAGTATAAAATCATTTCCATTAAGAGGTAATACCTCTTTATTATTGACAGTCTGATTGCCGAAGTGTAAATTTTTCAAAAAAGTCCGAATTGGAAAAAATTAACAGTACTCAGAATTTAGAGGCAATTCTCTTATTTAATAAAAAATCATTTTTCGCAACTGAGAGCGGGAAATGATTTTTTATTTGTTGATTTTTATAAAATGAGGTATAATTTTAATGTGTTACAATATTGTCAAAAGTAATATTTTGATAAATTTAAGTAAATCCGGAAAATAAAATAAAAATATAATGCCTAAACAAAAAGATTCAATAAATGCTCGGTTGTTGGGAGTAGAAAAAGAAGAACAAAGCGGTCCCTTTAAAAGACTGCGAGTTTTTGGTTTGACAAATATTAAGTCTCTAGGAAAACAAGTTGCCGGAGATATTAAAGAAAAGACTAAAAGAATTTTTTCCGGAGCTTTAAATTGGTTTCGGGGAGATGGTGATGAAAGCAATGAGAGGAGAGTAGATGGAGGTGGAGAAAATGTGTACGATTTGGATAGTGACGCTCCGGATAATGGTATGGAGGATAATGGTATGGAACGAAGCGAAAGAAATGAAAAAAAAATTGCCGAGTTTGAGGTTTATGGGCTTAATGATTTGTATAATAAACTAAAAGAAATTTATTTTCAAGCGAATGAAGGCAGGAGAAGGAGGGGTGAAAAGCTAAAGGATAAGGAAAGTATTAAAATTATGATTTTGAGACAGATTGTCAATTTTGAGAGAGGTGTAGTTAAAAAATGTACTCAGGTGTATGGTATGTCTGAAGAAGATGGGCTTAAATTTGTTGGTCGTCGCTTTTTTTTAGCTGGTCAAGCAATTAATGCTCCGACATTTAAATTGGTGCTGACGACAGGGAGTGATGGAAAGCGACGCGTTAAATTAATTTCCGATAATTTTCTCACTTTTATGCCGGGGCCAAAGAAAAAAAGGGAGGAGGTTGATACAATTATTAATGAGATAGTGAGTGACGGAGGATTAACAGTTGAGAGGGATATTGGAAAAACGAGTAGCAGGCGGGACAAGAGAAGAAAAAGAGAAGATGGGCGTGAGTGGAAAGAAAATAAAAAAGAAGTGAGTATTCCCTCTTTACTACCAACCGCTTTGAGTGAAGTTTTAAGAGAGGCCGGCAGTGAGTTGAAAGGGCAGGTTAATTTTTATAATGATTATCACGAAGTATTTGAAATGCCGGTTGAAAAAATCGTTAAAATTTTAGACAAATTAAAACAAAAAGGGGAGTTTACCCAAGAGGATCAGGAGAAAATTGATAAGGTGTTACACCTTTTAATTGGTGAAAATTCCAAAAGAGATACTTTGGATGATTATTTAAATAAATATTTGTGGGGAGAAGAGGTGACAAGAATTTATCAAGAGATAAAAGAGAAGTTTTTAGATGAGGAAAAAGATATTGATAGTATGCCAGCCAAGCAACTTCTGGGTGAAGTGGTCGCCAAGACGAGTGTTTTTTCCAGTCAATTTATAGCTGATTTATTTAAATTAATGCCCAAAATTAAAGAAAGCCCTCCCGGTAATAACGAAACTCTCAAAGTGTACTTTACCAGATTGTTGCAAGGTAAAATTAATAACAATAAAGAACAAAGGAAAAAGTTTGAAATGCGTTCCAAAGTTGTAGTTGGTTTTGTGCGAAGAGTAGCCCCTATTTTACACAAATTTATATTGTTGGATAAATACAGAAATTTAAGTAATAAGAACAGAAAGCATGGAGGTAAGGGCGACAATGCTCGGGAAGTACCGTATTATGATCGAATAGTTCCTGAATAAAAAATAAAAATAAAACAAAAAAGAGTAAATAAAGATACTGACTGATTGCATCGGTCTTAATAAAAAATAAAGAATAATAATTTTCAAAAAAATATGGAAAAAGTTTTAGAAGATATTGTTGACGAATTATTATCCGAAACTGATTTAAGCGGTTATTCTTCGGAAGAATTGATGGATTTGAAAATTAAAATATTGGATAACTTTTATGAAGAGATTATTTTACGGGCGATTGAGCAAATTGATTACAATAATAAGGAAATATTTTTAAATAACTTGAGAAAAAGTGAAGGTGATGTTGATTCGGTAATGGAAGTAATTGGAAAATACATCACCGAACCGGAGAAATTAATTGGAGAAACAATAACTGTTTTTAAAAAAGATATAAAAAAGTATTTGTAATTGTGTTTTAAAGGGTAATTTAAAAATCAAAAACCGGTTTTAAAACCGGTTTTTGATTTCCGAAATATAACATTGCTCTTAATTATTCGCTACATCACGGTAACGGCGGCAATTTTTTCTCCGGCTTTAAGGTTCATAATTTTAACTCCCTGAGTGGCTCGTCCCAGAGTGGAGATTGAATCTACGGCTGTACGAATAATCTGACCCTTATTGGAGCTGGCAATTAAAGTTGCCTCTTTGTTCTCAATTTCATCAATCACTCGACTGGATACCAAATGACCGACCTTGGGAGTAACTTTTAAAGTTTTCAAGCCGGAACCGCTTCTGGTTTGTTTTTTGTATTTACCGATAGGAGTTTTTTTACTGTAACCATTTTCGGTAATTACCAATAGAAGCGGTTTTTGCATGTCTTTTCTGACAACATTCATACCCACCACTTGATCATCTTTTTTCAAACGAATGGCCTTAACACCGGCGGCATTTCTTCCCATCGGTCTTACCTGAGTTTCATTAAAGTGAATGGCTTGACCGTTTTTGGTGGTGATGATAATACTGTCTTTACCGGAGGTTGTTTGCACCCAATTTAAAGTGTCGCCTTTGGCCAATTTAATAGCGATTAAACCGCTTCGCCGTACTTTTTCAAAGTCTTTTAAGGCGGTTTTTTTAATTTTTCCCTGAGCGGTTTGCATAACCATAAATTTAGCATCACCATCTTTCGGAATTGGCAAAACAGCGGTTATTTTTTCATTGGAGTCTATTTGTAAGAAATTTACAATGGATTGCCCTTTGGCGGTTCGGGAAGAAACCGGCAATTCATAGGCCTTAATACAAAATACCTTTCCGGTGTCGGTAAAGAAAAATAAGTCATCGTGAGTCATAGCTCCCAAGACCTTGTCAACGGCGTCACCTTCTTTAATATTTCCACCGATAATTCCTCGTCCGCCCCGTTTTTGAGTACGAAAAGCGGTGGTAGGCAATCTTTTAATATAACCATCTTCAGTTATGCTAATGATGGTTTCTTCGTTTGCTACCAAATCCTCCTGAGAAAAGTCACCAACCTTACCTTTAACAACTTTAGTGCGACGGGGAGTGCCGTATTTTTCTTTTAGATATAAAAGTTCATCCTTGATAATTTTTAAGATTTTTTTCGGACTTTTTAAGATGGCTTCCAAATTCCTGATTATTCTTAATTTTTCTTTTAACTCATCTTCTATTTTTTTTCTTTCCAAACCGGCTAGGGTTTGCAATTTCATTTCCAGAATGGCCTCCGCTTGCCGATCGGATAATTTAAATTTTTTCACCAAATTTTTGTGAGCGGTTTCTTTGGTGCGAGATTGTTTGATGGTTTTGATGACAGCATCAATATGATCCAGAGCTATCTTCAATCCTTCTAAAATATGAGCTCTTTCTTTAGCTTTATTTAATTCAAATTGTACTCGACGAGTTACAACACTTTGTCGATGAGAAATGTATTCTTCCAAAATTGATTTTAAATTGAGAATTCTCGGTTCAATACCATTAACCAATGCTAACATATTGAGATGAAAGGTTTTTTGCAGTTCGGTCATTTTGTATAAAAGATTGAGAATTTTTTTCGGAAAAGCGTCTTTTTTAAGTTCAATAACCACCCGAACACCATCTCGATCCGACTCATCGCGAATATCTTTAATTCCTTGAATTTTTCCCTCTTTGACCAAGTCGGCCAACTTAAGAATCAAATTAGCTTTATTGGTTTGGTAGGTTAATTCACTGATAATAATACTGAATTTTCCTTTGGAGTTTTCCACTATATCCGCCTTAGCTCTGGTGACAATACCACCTTTGCCGGTCTGGTAGGCCTCTAAAATATCTTTTTGATTATAAATTATGCCGGCAGTGGGGAAGTCCGGTCCTTTGATAAATTGCAACAATTCCTCCACGGAGGCATTTTTGTGATCTATTAAATAAACCAATCCGTCGATCAATTCTTCCAAATTATGAGGAGGAATGTTGGTGGCCATACCAACGGCAATTCCCATAGTACCGTTTAACAATAACTGAGGAAGTTTGGCGGGGAGAAAAGCCGGTTCCTTACGAGTCCCATCATAATTATCCACCCAGTCAACCGTATCTTTTTCTATGTCCACTAACATTTCTTCCGCTACGGCGGAAAGGCGAGCTTCGGTATAACGCATAGCTGCCGCTCCGTCTCCGTCCATTGAGCCAAAGTTACCCTGTCCGTCAATCAAAGGATCTCGCAGAGAAAAGTCTTGAGCCATTCTTACCATAGCTTCGTAAACGGCGGAGTCTCCGTGAGGATGGTATTTACCCAACACCTCTCCAACTACAGTGGCCGATTTTCTAAATTTGGCATTGTGCTTTAATCCCAGTTTCCACATGGCGTAAAGAATTCGCCGTTGGACCGGTTTTAGTCCGTCTCGAACATCCGGTAACGCCCGAGAGACGATAACACTCATAGCGTAAGATAAATATGATTCCTCCATTTCTTGTACTATCGGTCTGTTTTGAATTTTCCCGATAGCATTTTCTGTTTCCGGTTTTTTGGTCATAATTTTTTATTTAACAATAATATCTTTTTTTATTTAATAATAATATCTTTTTTTATTTAACGGTTATTTTTCTTAATTATTTTTTGTTTCCATATTCTTTTCTAATTCGCTGGGAATTGTCTGTTTGTTATTTATGGATGGCAGACTTTCACGAAATTGTTCAGTGGCCGTTTTCTGAGGTTCCTTGTCCTTGAATACTTTTTTAACGTTGTATCGGGTTATAATAAGCCAAATGATAAAAATAACAATCCCAATCAGGGCGGTAACAACAAAAGCCACTCTGCGACGATAACTTTCTGATTTTGTTAGTAATTCATCCAGCATATTTTTTTAGCTAACCTTTAAAACAACCAAATTATTTTCCAGGTCTTTAACATTTTTTTCTTTAATAACCAGTTTTGTTTCTCCTTGTTGACGAGCACTGCCAAATTCTTTACAGAAATCTTGGCAACCATTTATCTTATCTTTTAATCCCTTTACTTTGTAATTCATTGGGATGATAATGCCCGGTTCCAACTGCCCGATTATTTCTTTAATTTGCTTAAGAGTTAAAAGATCCTCCCTGCCAACGGGAATTAATAAAATATCAACTTCACCAATATTATCCACCTGTTCCTCGTTAAGGACATGTCCGATATTTCCCAAATGACAAACTCTAATTCCCTCACTTTCTATGGTAAAAATGGTATTTCGTCCTCGCAATTCACCGCCTTTGTCGTCTTGAAAGGATTCTATGCCCGTAATATTCACTCCTTTAATACTGTATTCTCCGGCAGAATCAATTGTAAACGGTTCGCCCTTAAATCTTTTTAGATCATTTTTGGTATAATTAATGTTGGATAAGGTGACAATGTTTGTCTGTCCTTGTGGTGGTCTTAATCCTATTTTTTTATTAAAAGGATCGGTAACAATGATTGTATCATTATCCCCCCGTTTTGCTTTTGTTTGGATTTTAAAGCAATTTTCTCCATACCAAGATAAATGCATATTTTTATTATTTATAATTTTATTTAGTTTGTGGACAATTAAACAAAGAATGTTGACAAGAAATTATCAGACAACAAGAGTTTTGAATAATCGCTTAAAACGGTTTTCGCTACCTGTTTATTCTATCATATTGTAAATATTTTATCAATATTGACAAGGGTTGACTTTTGATTAAATCGGGGGTATATTTAGTAAAGTGATATTTCAGAACGATTTAATTAAGTTGATTAAATAAGAAATTTTAATATTTGTCAAAAGCGGGGCATGGTGTCAACGGCTAGCACGCACGGTTTGGGACCGTGTAGACTGGGTTCGAATCCCAGTGCCCCGACAGGAAGATCACCCGCGCGGTGATTTTTTATTTTAATTTTTATTTTCTGGCAGAAGGGTACAGTGTGATAGAAAGCACTGGGATTCGAAGGGCGTTAAGAAAAATTCGAGCGAAAAGCGAGGATTTTTTAGCCCCGGCCCGAAGGGGAATCCCAGTGCCCCGACAGGAAGATCACCCGCGCGGTGATTTTTTTTATTTTAATTTTTATTTTTTATAAAAACTGACGAATAAAAGAAAGATAAATGAACAAAGGGAAGATAGGTAAATAAAAGAATGAGGGAAAAATAAACAAAAATAACATGCACTACCATATTACGAAATATGGTAGTGGTAAACAAAAATAGCATACTACTATATTTCGTAATATGGTAGCGTTGATAACATCAGTAATGCCGTAGTAATTGTAGTAGTAGTGATGGCGTAATTAGTATTAGTATTAGTGAACTTATCTAGGGTTTTTAAAAATAATCAGAATTAATGGTAAAATAAACTAAAAATTTAAACTCCGAAAGAGTATGCTAAACAGATAGTTTATTAACAGGTTAATTTTACAATTTTGTTTACAGAAAAGTGTTAAAATGTTAAATAACTTTTTATAAAAGTTATTATTGACTATGCTAATATTTTAGTACCTTTCTGGGGATAATCTTAGATGAGTTAAGTATTAGTATTAGTGGGGAGGAAATATTTTTAATATTTTCCACCAAAAAACCGCCTACATCGGTAGCCGGTTTTTTTAATTGTGGTTTGGTGGACGCTAAGGGACTCGCCCTAACGGGCCGGCCCCTCCCCGTGCAAAGCACAAGGGTCCGGGCTTCGAGTCCCAAGTCCAAAAGCCAAGCAGTTGGCTTTTTAATATTTTCCACCAAAAAACCGCCTACATCGGTAGCCGGTTTTTTTAATTGTTGTTTGGTGGACGCTAAGGGACTCGAACCCCTGACCCCTTCGGTGTAAACGAAGTGCTCTAAACCAACTGAGCTAAGCGTCCTTAAATATTTTTGGTAAGAGTAAGTGATTTTAAATTACTCAAAGCCTTTAACTGTTTGGCAGGGAAGAGTGTTTATTTCATTGCTTGAATCGCAATTCCTTAACCAATTTTTTGCAATAAATGATAATCACTTATTTTCCTTGATTAAGATGTGCCCCGAAAGGGATTTGAACCCTTATGCCCAAAGGCCACGGCCCTCAACCGTGCGTGTATACCAATTCCACCATCGGGGCCGTCAATCCAAAATATCTATTTTTTTTCCTTCTCTTCTTTATTCTCTTCTTTATTCTCTTCTTTATTCTCTTCTTTCTCTTCAGCTTTTTTCTTACCACCTTGTTTATCTTCGTTACTTTTATTCTCTGCCTTTTCAGTTATTGTTTCTTTTTTGGCGTTGTCTGATACTTTGGTGCTTGTATCATCCTTCTTGTTGCCATCTTTATCATCAGTATTCTTTTGTTGATCGTTGATTAACTCTTCCTCCTCAACTTCAATAGCTTTCATTTTAGCGGCCTTACCAAATCGTTCCCGCATATAGTACAACTTTGATCGACGCACCTTGCTGTGACGAAGGATTTCAATTTTTTGAACAACCGGACTAAAAATTGGGAAAATCATTTCAATACCGACTCCGCCGGACACACGACGAACGGTGATTGTCGGTGAAGAACTTTGTTTTCCTTTAACGGCAATTACCAAACCCTTGAAAACCTGAATTCTTTCTTTTTCTCCTTCTTTAATTTTTCGGTGTACTCTAACAATATCACCAACCTTAACTTTCGGCAAGTTGTTTTTCTGAAGTGATTTGTTGAAATCTACAATTTGTTGATCCATAGTATTATTATCTTATCCTTTTATTCCCTGTTAACTATTCTTTCAAAATAAAAAATAGCTTGTAAACAGCTCTTTCAATAGAATAGTCTATTTTTTGAAAATAGTCAAGGGGTTGGTTTTTTTAGAGAAAATATGTTATGATTTATGGTGTAAGAATGGCTTGAAAAAAACTTAAAGAGTTTTCGGGAATAATTGATGAATTGACAATTGGGAGAAATAATCATTTAAGAGCGGTCCGTTTGAAATTTGAAATTATCTTTGAACGGATTGGAGGTGGTCTCTGGAGATAAAAGGGACTGCTTATTTATAATTTACCTTATTTATATTTACAAAACAAAATGACTAAACAAAGAAAAAAGAAAACCGGTAAAAAAAATAAAAATGAAGAAGTTTTACGAAGCGATGTAAAAAAACACATTGTGGCGGTGGTTTTGTTTTTATTCGCTTTAATTTTTACTTTGAGCATTTTTAATCAAGCCGGAATTGTAGGGAGGTTTATAGGAAATATTTTGACGGCCCTTTTTGGCGTTGGTAAATATGCCTTACCTGTCTTGATGATGTCTTTGGGGGTAATGTATTTTAAGAAAATGCAACCAATCAGATATGCTCTGGCAACGACGGGAATGATTTTATTTTTTTTGTCGGGGCTTGGCTTGCTGCACCTTTTTTATGATTTGGATAAAATGGTAGACATTGCCAGAGAGGGATTGGGTGGCGGTTATATCGGTTTTGGAATCGCTTATTCTTTGTTGAAATTGGTGGGAAAATTCGTGGGAGCGATTACACTGTTTGCTTTAGCTTTAATCGGTTTTATGCTTTTGTTTAATTTGTCAATCTTCAACCTCCTTTATCGTTTGAAAGACAGTCTAAAGGATGAAGATGAAGGTGGGGATTTACCTGAACATTCCGGAGAGCCTCTTTTGTCAAAGGGAGATCAAGGCGAGAGTCTGATGAAAAGTTTAAATAAATCAACCGAAAGTGCTTCTTTACCGGAAAAGAAGAGGGGATTGTTTTCCGGATTGTTTAAGTGGAGAAAAAAGGAAAATGAAACACCGGTCAAAGAAAAAGAAGTAATGGTCAAGTCTGAAAACAAGGAGGAAGGGATTACCAAGAAAGATTTAAAAAATAACATTAAATCCATTAAATTTATTGACGATGGTTTGCCGGAAGTTAAAGACAATTCTAAAAACAACTCTACTCAAAATACCACCATTAAAAGTGTTACCACCGGAGGTGAAAATATTTTGACGGACACGAAAAAAAGCGGACAATCGGCGGTGAGAAAAACTTTTTCCAAGAAAAAGTTGGGCGAAAAAACCGATTGGAAACAACCGAAGGTTTCCATTTTTGAAAAAAGTCAAGATAACGAAGGAGAGGCGAATGTTGAGCAGAATATTGAGATTATCCAGCGAACTCTGGCGGACTTTGGAATTATCGTTGAGCCGGCCGGATATAATATCGGTCCAACCGTTACACAGTACACTTTTACTCCACCTTCCGGAGTAATGCTTAGTAAAATAGTCAATTTGCAAAGCAATTTGGCGTTGAGTTTGGCGGCACCGGCCGTTCGGGTGGAGGCGCCTATTCCGGGGACTTCCCTAATCGGCATAGAGGTTCCCAACACCAAACCGACTATGGTTCGTTTGGGAGGGTTGTTGGAAGAGGCGGAATTTCAAGCGGACGATTCTCATTTAACCATCGCTTTGGGAAATGATGTTAATGGTAATTCCATCATTACTTCTTTGGAAAAAATGCCCCACCTGTTAGTGGCCGGTTCCACCAATACGGGAAAAAGTGTTTGTATTAATGTAATCCTTTCTTCTTTATTATTCAAAAACTCTCCTGATGATTTGCAATTAATTCTGGTTGACCCAAAACGAGTGGAACTTTCTTTTTATAACGGCATTCCCCACTTATTGACTAAAGTTGTGGTGGATATGAATAAAGTGGTTGGTGTTTTGCGTTGGGCGACGGGAGAAATGGATACTCGTTATAAACTACTGGAAGAAGCCGGCTCAAAAAATATCGTTACTTACAATGAAAAGGTGGAAATGGGAGAAATGCGTAAAATTACCAATGTGGAGACCGGCGAAATAACCGAAGAGCCATTTGAAAAAATGCCTTACTTGGTAATTGTAATAGACGAATTGGCCGATTTAATGGCTACTCACGGCAAAGAAGTGGAAGGCCTAATTGTTCGCTTGTCTCAAATGGCTCGGGCGGTTGGCATCCATTTAATTCTTTCCACTCAACGACCGGATACCAATGTTATTACGGGAACCATTAAAAATAATATTCCCGCCCGAATTGCTTTTAAAGTTGCCAGTCAAATTGACTCTCGAACAATTTTGGATAGACCGGGGGCGGAAAAATTATTGGGTAATGGAGATATGTTGTATTTAGGACCGGGTTATCCTCAACCAATCAGAATTCAAGGACCTTTTGTTTCCGAATCGGAAACTCGCAAGTTGATTAAATATATCAAAAATCAAGGAAAGCGAACCAATTTTAACAGGAACGAAAAATTAAGAGAATCTTTGGAAAACAAATTGGAAGAAAAAATTGTAGCCGGCGATGTTTTGGAGGGAGAAAATTCAGATGATGATGAATTATATCCGCAAGCCAAAGAGTTGGTAATTCAAGCTGGAAAGGCCTCCATTTCTTCCATTCAGAGAAAATTGCGGATTGGATATAATCGGGCGGCGAGAATAGTTGACTTATTGGAGAAAAACGGAGTGGTTGGCCCGGAAAACGGTTCTAAGCCCCGAGAGGTTTTAATTGCCGGTGAGCAGATGATGGATGAAGTTTCCGGTCCGGAAGACGATATGGAGGTGCAAGCGGAAAGAGATCGCAGAGAGTTTTAAGAGAATAGTTGGAAGAGTGACCCCAAAGTGATTTGCGGTTAATGATTAAATTTTTAATTTTCAAATTATGCTGTTGGGTGGTTGGCAAAAAATGACTTTAATAGATTATCCGGGGAAAATTGCAACAACCGTTTTTACGGCCGGCTGTAATTTTCGGTGCCCGTTTTGTCACAATCCCGAATTGGTTTTAAGTTCGCAATTTACCGTTTCCGCTGCCGATGATAGTTTGGAGAAAGAATTTTTTGAATTTTTAAAAACCAGGCAAGGTAAATTGGACGGAGTTTGCATTACCGGAGGAGAACCAACTTTGCAACCGGACTTGGTGGAGTTTATGACAAGAATCAAAGAGTTTGGCTTTGCGGTCAAACTGGACTCCAATGGAACTCGGCCGGATATTTTAAAAACAGTCATTGATAAAAAAATAGTAGACTATTTGGCAATGGATATTAAAAGTGATCCGAAGAATTACGAAAAAATTTGTCAGACTAAAGTTGATTTGGAAAGAATAAAAGATAGTGTAAATTTAATTAAAAATTCCGGAGTGGACTATGAATTTCGGACGACGGTTGTACCCGGCTTGCATCAAGAAAAAGATTTTGAGAAAATTGCCGAGTGGTTGACGGACAGCCGTCGCTATGTCTTGCAAAAATATCAAGATTATGGGAAAATTTTGGATGATGGATTAAGAGATAGAATTGCCGGAAAGGCCGAACCGGATTTAGAGAAGATTAAAAAAGTATTTGAGAAAAAAGTAGCGGAGGTTTTAATCAGGTGATTCTAAGATATTCGCTTGAGATTTAAAAAGTTTATAAAAGTTTACCGGTTAATAATTTTATAAAATAAGAGTATGGTTGGTTTTGGTGGTAGTTTCAAAGGTAGATCTTTTAGAGGAAAACAAGTTAGAAGAAGTTTTCCCGGCGGAAATAAACCGACCGGTCGGATTGGTGGTATTGTCAACAACGACAACGGTCGTTTCGGCGGTAGAGTCGGTGTTGCTTCCGGAGATTGTCGCACTAATCAATCCGGTATGACTTCGGATAATCTTTCCGGTAGCGATAGGTATAGACAGAATACTCCTTGGCAAAAAAAGAGGACAATAAAAACCGGCTGGAAAGATTCTTTTGGTAAGGCGATTTTTGGCGACCGAGAAAGACGACAGTTGCGAAGAGAAGAAAAAAAAGAGAGAGTGTTGAATGGACAAGCTGGAGAAATAAATCGTGGCTGGCGAGATGGTAAATTGCCGGAGGAATTATTGGGAATGGAAATTAAAATTGATCACCGAGTTAAGCCCGGTGAAGTTAAGTATGATTATCGCAAGAACACCGTTTCTATCAGTGAAGCGGATGGTTTGAAAAAGAGAGAGTTGCCAAAGCAAATTATCCAGCTGGCTCAATCGGAAAAATTCAGAAAAACAACGGGTGTGGGCAGGATGACGGCGGAGAAAAAACGAAGAATTAAAAAGATGTTACGAGGGAAGGGGGGAGCAGTTGAGAGGGCAGGTCAAAAAATATCAGCGACAGCCAAGCATAGCCGTCAAGGAAGTTCCGGGCGAAAAGTTCAACTTGGTAGCCTGGTTAATAAACGATTTAAATAGGCAGGAGAAATTTTTTCAAAAGAATTAAATATTAAATTAAATTTATGGGGTTATTTTCATCAAGAAAAAATAGAGATTTAACTGCTCAGCCCGGCCAGCCCGGAGAAGACTCAACACAAGAGGGTGGAGAGCAAGAAAAAAAGAAAGGCGGCTTCCTTTCGGCCTTGTTTGCTTCTGATAAATATCGTAAATCTCCGGAGGAAAGAGAGGCGGAAAAAGAAAAGAAACAATTATCCAGCCGTTTGGGAAATTTGAAAATCAAAAGATACAATCGTTCAATGAATTTTCGGTATAATGATAACAAAAAAAGGATTGAGGTGGGGGAAAATTTTGAGATGAAGAAATTGCCGGAAATTGTTTATTTATTGGCCGATGGCAGTACTGTTTTTCGTCGGGATATTGGGGGAAGATTTGATTTGAAAGATCGTGAAGAATTAAGACGAATTATCAGACGAAACAAAAATAAAGTGAGGAAGATGGAGAGAGCATTAAATGAAGGAAATGAGCGAAGGCAAGTAATTTATTTGAAAGAATTATTTTAAAATTTTTTGACAGGAAATTAAAGTTTGCTTAAAAAATATTTGTTGATTTATGCGAATTTATATCAAGGTCATCCCCAAAAGCAGTCGGAGTAAGGTGGAGAAACTGGCGGATAATACTTATAAAGTTTGGGTAACGGTTGTTCCGGAAAAAGGCAGGGCCAATAAAGAAGTGGTTAAATTATTGGCGAAATATTTTCGGGTAAGCAAGAGTCAAGTGGATATTGTTGGCGGACAAACAACCCGCACAAAAATAGTGGATATAAATCGGTAGTTTTTAGCAATCGTTTCAAAATTGAAAATTTCATCAAAAGCTTAAAGTTGATTGATAATATTTTCAACATCAGTTAAGTTGGTAATTTGCACAGCTTGTTGACGAAGTGATTTGGGAGCTTTTAAATGACGAAGGTAGGCGGAAAATTGAGTGCGAAAACCGACCAATCCTTTCTCGGTAAAATATTTATTCACTAATTCGGCGTGTCGCCAGATATGTCGTTTTTTTGTGTTCAAAGAAATTTGCCGATGTTGATTGTATTTGAAAAAGTATTTTATTTCTGAAAAAATCCAGGGATTGCCGATAGATGCTTGCCCAATCATCAGGTTTTGACAGCCTGTTTTCTCCGAATAAAATTTAGCATCTGCGGAAGTCTTGATGCCACCATTATAAACAATTGGAATAGGTAAAGTTTGATTTAATTCTTTAATAATTTGCCAATTCGGTTCTTCGGAAAACATTCCTTGCAGAGTACGAGCGTGAACAACCAATTGATCAAGTCCGGCCTCAACCAGACGGGGAGCAAAGTTTAAAATTTCCGTCGGTTCTTTAAGTCCCAACCTGGTCTTTAAGGAAAGGGGAAGGGAGATATTTTTTTTAACCTCTTTAATGATTTCAACGACAGCGGAAATATTTTCAAGTTGAATGGCTCCATAGCCACCTTTTTGGGCTTTGGGCACCGGACAACCAAGATTAATATCTAAGCCGGTTGGTTTAATTTCCTGTTCAATGATTTTGGCGGCTATAGCCATATTTTTCGGATCAGTGCCAAAAATTTGCACCCAATAGGGATGTTCGTTTTTATTGAATTTTTTAGCTAAAGTCAAAGATTTATTATTTTTCAGATTCTGTCTGACCAAGCCCTCGCTGGAAATCATTTCACTCCAAGTAACATCACAATCTAATTCGGAAGCGATTTGTCTGGTAGCTCGGGTGGTTATGTTGCACATTGGAGCAAGGTGTAAAATTGGTTCTATCATTATGAAAAAAACATTAAAAATAATTAACGACTTTCCAAATTGGGAATGTGATAAAAATAAAGAAAGCGTAGTTTTAAACTTGTTTTCAATATAACAGATTTTTTAAAAGAGGTCTATTATTAGAAATTACCACCCCCTTGAATTATCTTTGTTTTGTGTTATACTATATCAGGTAAAGAAATTGACGAGGGAATACATGGCGGGTATAGTTCAGTGGTAGAACACTGGTTTGTGGCACCAGGTATGAGGGTTCGATTCCCTCTACTCGCCCGGAATATGATTAGCAAATTGAAATTCGGTAAAATCGTTTGTTAAATCATAAACAGACTTCTAGAAAATAAAAGTTAAGACATCTCCAAAAGAGGCCTGTTTTGTGTGAGGTAAGTTTTTGTATCCTCAATAATCTCAACAACAAATTATTTTTACCGTCAAGATTTAGTCAAATTAGTTAAAGACAATTAATCATTAATTTTAAAGATATGAAAACAAAAAAAACTTATTCCCTGACAATGGGGAAATTATTGGGAGTTATTTTAATATCCTTAATTATCGGAGGGAGCTTGTTTTACTCCGGTACTCAAGCGGTCACTTGGTGTTCTGCCAAATATAAGGCCTACACGGAAAAGTTGAGCAAGAAAGAGAAAAAGTTTAATTGGCGTAATTTTAGTTTGCGAGAATTATTACAGACCAAACCCCAACAAAATGTCCAACCGGTAAAAGTGGTCTCGGAGCAGTCACAGGTAATTGAAGTTGTAAAAAAAGCATCACCGGCCGTAGTGAGCATTGTCGCTTCCGCCGAAGTTCCAAAATTTGAAACTTATTACGAAGACCCTTTTGGTGATTTACCCGGCGGTTTTGGGGATTTCTTTAACTTTCGCGTTCCTCAACGGCGACAAAATGGCACCGAAGAAGTAAAGATAGGTGCCGGTACCGGCTTTTTGGTTTCCGCCGATGGTTACATCGTTACTAACGGGCATGTGGTTAGTGATAAAAATGCCAAGTATGTTGTTTATCTAAATACGGAAGATAGTCGAGGAGAAAAAATTGAAGCTAAGGTTTTAGCTCGAGATCCAAATACCGACTTAGCAATTTTAAAAATAGATAGAGATAATTTACCTTATCTGCAATTTAGTGACTCCGGCAAATTACAGGTTGGACAAACAGCTATTACTATCGGATATGCTTTGGGAGAATTTGATAATACGGTAAGTAAAGGGGTTGTCTCCGGACTATCCAGAACCATAACCGCCGGAGGATGGGGGATGCGTTCCGAAAAATTAAAAAATTTAATTCAGACTGATGCCGCCATTAATCCGGGAAATTCCGGCGGACCAATGTTGGATATAGAAGGAAATGTTATCGGCGTAAATGTGGCAATGGCCAACGCGGAAAATATCGGTTTTGCCATTCCCGGCAATGACGCCAAGCGGGCATTTGAGGAGGTCAAGCAAAATGGAAAGATAGCCAAAATTAAGAAGGCCTTTTTGGGCGTACGATATATTCCCATAGATAAAGAAATGCAAAAAAAGAACAATCTCCCTTATGATTATGGAGCTTTGATTATTCGGGGAGAAAAGATGAGTGATTTAGCTGTTACACCCGGTTCTCCGGCGGACAAAGCCGGTTTAGTGGAGAATGATATTATTTTAGAAGTTAACGGTAAGAGAGTTAATTCCAGAAATCAACTGGCTGACTTAATCTCCAAGTATAAAGCCGGTGATAAAATTAAATTAAAAATCTATCACAAGGGCAAAGAAAAAGAGGTAGAGGTTCAATTGGGGGATATTTAAGGAGAATTATTGCTCGTAAATAAAATTTTTAACCACAAAATAACCGCCGGCCGGCGGTTATTAATTTGCTTATTAATAATCAATAACAAGTAAACACTTCATCAATCAATTACATCCCATGTTCTCTTTTGTATCTTTTCCATTCCTTTCCGGACCAATCTTTCGGTTTAGAAGTTAAAATTTCCGGCTGATGATCATGGAAACTGGCGGCGTTTTGATAAAAACTCCAAAAACCGTTTTTGGCAAGTTGATTACCATCTTTATCTTTAATAATTTGGTAGTAAACATATTTCTTTCCACCATCCGGAGTGCGTTTTAGGAGTATTGGACCTTCAGTTTCCACTTGTCGGCCATCGGAAGTTCCGAAAATATCAAAAGATAAAATTGTTCCCTGAAAATAAGGTTGAATTAAAATGTAGCCGGGAGTATCGTTGATAAATTGCAAATCCGGTTTAGGGATATAAACGGTAGCATCAGTTCCTTGGGGAGCGTAGTATTGGACGGGATAAGCATGATTTCTTCGTTCGGTTATTTTTAAGCCGGTATTTACCGCCGCTCGAAACAAGGTGGTGGAAACTTGACAAACACCTCCCCCAAATTCCGGGATGGTTTTGTGGTTTTTAATCACCAATTCCTCTTTGTATCCCGTTGAAGCATCAACCGGACCAAGATTTTTAACGAAAGAAAAAGTTTCTCCCGGAGGTACAACCACTCCTTCAAACTTACCGGCGGCATTATGAATATTGTGAATTCTATTTTTCGGCGAACCTCTAAAGTTCGATTCCCCGTGTCCGATTTTTTTTCTAATTCCCATTTCCCGATAATTTTGACTGGTTATGAGAGGGGGGATAATTTTTAGAGGAAGTTTCATTGTTTTATTTTCGCCCAGTTTGTTAAAATAATTTAAAGAATTTTCTACAATATTATCAATATCCAACTCATAACCATAAACTTCCTTAGTAGTTACTAAAATATTTCCATTTTCATCGGCCTTAAGACGAACATTTGACGGCTTTCTTTTAACGGTTTCATTTAAGTCCGTTAAATACTTTTTTAACTTGTTTTTGTTAATTTCAAAAATCGTTTTTCGTTTAATTGCCAATTTCTTGTCGGAGGTTGTCGTTAGATGACAATAAACAAAATCAGATAAAATATCTTTTCGGTTGCAAATGTTGATATTTTCTATCTCCGGACGATGGGTTTGGTTGGGAGAATACTCCAGAATTGTTTTTTTACTTGAAAAAACATTTATTTCAATCGGAATAATTTCATCTTTCACTTTGGCAAAATATTCCGAGTTTTCACCTTCCGAAGAAGTGACTTCTTCCGCCAAAACGGTAGTGGCGGTAATATTTTCTTTATTTTTAATATCAGCCTTATTTTCATTGAATTGTTGCTGGGTAATTTTTGGTGAAGACAAAATCTCAGTAGTTGCCTTAGCGGGGTGGACATTTGTCAGCAAAAAACAACAACTTGTTAACATAAACAAGCCGGCTGTTGTTGTGAAAAAACAATTGTTGTAAAATGCGTTGTTCATTTACACCTTCTAATTATTTTATTTAAAAATAATCCCTTAAGGTAAAAAAATCTAAAAAGACCATTTTCAAGCTTTATTTTTGATTAATTTTTTCTCTTATTTGTAAACTGGATTAGCAACTTCACAGTAAGACCGGTTTGTAAATTTTCCCCAACCGGTAAATATCGGTCTTGACTTTATTAATCTTACAGACTCTTGACCGGCGAATGCTCGGTCTTGACCGGCGAATGCTCGGTCTTGACCGGCGAATGTCGGTTTTAACCGCAAACATAAACCGCCGATTGTTGATTACTGATTGTTAATTATCAACTACTGAAAATGCAGAATTTGGAAGTAGTACCGAAACACCACTTTCCAACAAAACCTTTCAAAAACCTGCCAAAAGAGGGCAGGTTTAGGTTTGAAATAAAATAACACCTGTACTTCTAAAATCCTCTTACTTGAATTTTTCTGGTTTTAGTTGTGTCTGCCTTGGGAAGTTTTAATGTCAATATCCCATTCTTCATAATGGCCTCTGCCTTGTCGGCTACAATTTCCACCGGTAAGATAACACTTCTGGAAAATGGTCCCCAATAACATTCTTGATAATAATAATTTTCCGGAGAAATTTCTTCATCTTGTTTTCTCTCTCCGCGAATTGTAATCATATCATTATTTATACTAACATCCAAATCCTCCGGTTTTACTCCGGCAATGGTTGATTTAATCACTACTTCATCATCGGTTTGGTAAACATCTATTGTCAGTTGTCCTTCCGGATCATCATTTTCCGGTTCCGGTGTCGTTCTTTCCGTTTGCTCTTCAGTTGCCGTTGGGGCTGTTACTTGCCCGCTACCAGCCGGTTGTCTTTCCATACTCTCTTCATAGGTTGGTTGACTTGGCAACTCATAGGCCTCATCATTAATTTCAAAAGAAGTTGGTGCGAAGGTCTGATTGTTGTTTGGCGAATCAGTATTTTCAGTTATACTTGTTCCTTCCGCATTAATAACAAATTCCTCCTCATTATTTTCATTAACCCTTTTAATTCCGGTTAATTTTTCAAAAAAAGATTTTTTTTGTTGTGTCATTTTTGTAATTTATTATTTATTATATTTTTCCATTAAAATAATTATGCAAAGAATTTATCTTCATTTTTGAAGAATGGGAGTTTTTGTTTAATCAATACCTTGCCGACAGTCAAACTATCCGCCGGATAAAAGGATTAAATGAAACTACCCACAACTAAATTGTAACATAAATGAATAAAAAATGCCAATAGGGAGAGGAAAATAATTATTGTTGATAACTTTTTTCCATCCCGGTAAAATTTGGCGGAAAAACCGAGTAAAAGGGAAGTGAAAATGTGAATGAGAGTGGTATTCAGAAAAGAATAATTCAACATTTGACTGTTATTCAACAGCACCAAGATAAATTCAAAAAAACTAAACCCCAAAGCAAAAGACATGGCCAACAAAACAGTATTTTTTAAACCGGTATTGTTTTGTTGGGAAAATAAAAAAAACAAAACTGATAATTTTAAAAATTCCTCTATGAAAGTATCTAAAAACAACGCGGTATTTTTCGAAAAAAAATCCGGTAGAAAAATTAAGATAATTAAAGAAATAAGGGCGGTTCCAAAACCACCGGCAAAAAAATTAAGCCAGTCCTTCAAGATATTTTTTTAAATTTTTTAATTTATTTTTTTGTGAAGATAATTTTTTCTTTTCTTTCTCCACAATTTCTTTGGGAGCATTGGCAACAAATCCTTGATTGGACAATTTTCGTTGCAATGTTTGAATAAATTGCTCCGTTTCAGTTATTTTCTTTCGTGTTTTTTTCACTTCCTCTTCCAAATTTATAATATCTTCCAAAGGAATGTATATTTCCACTCCTTCAATTATCTCATAATAAGAGTGAGGAATTTTCTCGCCATCCTTTTGAATGGTCAATTCTTCAATATTTGTCCCCAGTTCGGCAATTAATTTTTTTTCGTTTTCCATAAGTGTCGTTTGGTGATGACCGTAAATTATCGTCTTAATTTTTTGATTCGGCTTAATTCCGTATTGAGAGCGAGCATTGCGGATGGCGCCAATTATTTGTTTTAACAAGGCAAATTCTTCCCCTACGATATTTTGTTGGTCGGCTTTGTCCGCCTTTGGCCAACTTTGAATCATTAACAAATTCTCTGAAAAAAGTTCTTGCCAAATTTTTTCCGTTACAAAAGGAATAAAGGGGTGCCATAATTTTAACAAATCACCCAAGACTTTTTTAAGAATAATTTCTTTTTCCTCTTTATTTTTTTCTATTTTACTGATTTCCAAATACCAATCGGCCAATTCATTCCAAGTAAATTCTTTTAATTTTTCACCCGCTTCAGAAAAGCGATATTTTTTTATATCTTCGTCAACTTCCTGAATTAGTTGATTTGTTTTTAGTAAAATCCACCTGTCCGCCAGGGTTAAATTCTCTTTCTTTAATTCTTTCCCCCTGGAAAGTTCGCTGATTTGATAACCGGTTTCTATAAATCGAGCAATGTTCCATAATTTATTAATCAGATTTCGCATTCCGGAAATTTTTTCTTCTCCGATTCGCAGATTATTCCCGGGAGTATTCCCAATCAACAAAGAAAGACGAACGGCATCTGTTCCGAATTGAGCGATAACATCCATCGGATCAATTCCGTTACCCTTAGACTTACTCATTTTTTTACCGTGTTCGTCTAAAACCATTCCGTGTAAATAAACATCCTCAAAAGGAATTTCGCCTACGGCAAAAAGACTCATCATAATCATTCGGGAAACCCAAAGGGTCAAAATTTCATAACCCGTTTCCAGTACCTGAGTTGGATGAAACTTTTTCAAATCTCCGAGTTTTTTGCCATCTTGAAAATTATCCGGCCAGCCCAAAGTGGAAAAAGTCCACATTCCCGAAGAAAACCAAGTATCCAAAACATCCGGATCTTGCGTCCAATTTTCCTCATCAGTCGGCGGTTCAGTGTCAACATAAATCTCATCATTTTTATACCAAACGGGAATGCGATGTCCAAACCAAATTTGTCTGGAAATGCACCAGTCATGTAAATTCTCCATCCAATCTATATATCTTTTTTCAAAGCGATTGGGAATAAAAGAGATTTCTTTTTTTCTGGCGACGTCAATGGCTTTTTCTTTTAGTGATTTATTATTTAAGCGTTCTATTTTTTTATTAACACTGACGAACCATTGTTTGGAGGGTAGGGGTTCAATCGGAGTGTCACAGCGATAACAAACCGATAAAGCATTATCAATTTCCTCCTCTTTTTCCAGAAGCTTATTCTCTTTCAGTTTTTGAACAATCGCTTTGCGAGCTTCTTGGACGGTTAGTCCGGAAAATTCTCCGAATCCTTGATTTATTTTGCCGTCTTCGTTGATAACTTTTTTGATTTCCAAATCGTTCTCCTCCGCCATTTTCCAGTCGGTCATAGAGTGGGCCGGGGTAACACCCAAAGCTCCCGTTCCAAAATCCATATCCACTCCTCGGTCGGCAATTATTTTTATTTTCAAGGGAACGCCGCAAAATTCACCGGAAAATTCTTGACCGATAAATTTTTTATAGCGAGCGTCTTTTGGATTAACCGCTACCGCCGTATCTCCCAGTTTTGTTTCCGGACGAGTGGTGGAAATGGCAACAGGGAAATCCTTCCAATATTTAAAAGTATAAAAACCGGCCTTTTGATCACTGTGCTCTACTTCATCATCAGCTAAAGTGGAGTGACAGCGAGGACACCAATTGACAATTCTTTCCCCTCGATAAATTACTCCCGCCTTATACATATCCACAAACATTTGTGTAACCGCTTTTTGTCGTTGTTCGTCCAGAGTAAAGGCCTCTCGCGACCAATCCAGACTGGCACCCATTTTGCGGGTTTGCTTTAAAATGGTGGCTTGAGTTTTTTCTAAAAACTCCCAGACTTTTTCCAAGAATTTTTCCCGTCCCAAATCATGACGAGTTTTGCCTTCCGTATTTTTTAAATTTTTTTCCACCACATTTTGAGTGGCAATAGCTGCGTGATCGGTACCGGGAATCCATAGAGTTCGGTAGCCCTTCATTCGGTGGTAACGAATTAATAAATCTTCAATAGCCAACATGGAAGAATGTCCCAGATGTAATTTGTCAGTAATGTTCGGCGGTGGAAGAACAATGGTATAAGTTGGCGCTTCTTTTGGTAAATCCAATTTGTCCGGATTGAAATAGCCGGACTCTTCCCATTTGGTGTAAATATCAGCTTCATAATTTTGTGGTTCGTAGGCCTTGGGTAATTTCTTCATAATTCTAAAATAAGTTTATTGTCCAATAAAAAAGAAAATTTAAAAATAATCAACCGACTGGTGATATTTATTATGCTAACACATTGAAATTTTTTTTCAACAGCTCCAAATTGAAAACAACGGAGCTTGGAAGTAACTTCTGAAAGCGGTCCTTTAAGATAATTCCCTGATTAAATAGCGGACATTTTTCAAAAGACCTTCAAAATGATATTTTGGAGAGTCAATTTTTTTGGTTTTGGGAACGGTAGCTAAGGCCAAAGCCAGCCAAAAAATCAATTGTCCCTGGGGTAATGTCCAAAAATAATGATCAAAAAAGGCAATTAAAAGGAGGGATAGAAAAAATAAATTCAAAGGATAATCCGCCAAGGAACGGAGATTTATCTTTTTTACAAGGTAGAAGACGATAGTTGCCAGAAATGATATTAATCCAAGTAGTCCGGTTTCCGCAGCGATAAGCAAGTATAAATTGTGCACCGGTTGCAATTCCCAAGGTCGTTGTCCGTAATCTGTTATTTTGGAAGAGGCGGAGGTAAATTTGCCCAAGCCGACGCCGAATAAAGGGTGTTGACAAATAATTGTTTGAGCATTCTTTTGATATTCTTGTCTCAGTTGCCAGGAATTATCTCCGGCACACCGTAAACAAAGACGCGGAGTTAATAAATTGTATGTAACAAATACCGTTCCGAAGACCAGTAAAATAGCCAAAGTGGTTTGCAAAAAGAAAGGAATATGCAACTTGCGACAATAATTTTTGTAAGTGGCATTAATCCATCGTCTTTGCTTAAAGGCAAAGATGAGCAACACCAGTCCGGTTAAAGTAATGGTTGTGCGAGAATAGGTTAAAATAATTCCCAATAAAATTAAAAGAAGTTCCAGGTAAAAAATAAATCGGTATCGGGGGCGAATGTTTTTAAAGAGTCCCTTTTTAGCCAACAATAAACTAAGTCCGGCAGACAGGGAGAATAGTAAAAAAATCCCCAAAACATTCGGGTGGGGGAAAGTGCCGTAAGCACGAATATACTTTTCTCCTTCAAAACTAAATTTGGCGACACCAAGAATGTTTTTTCCAATCACACTTTCTCCCAACCAACCGAAACCAATAGATTTTTGAGTAATAAATTGAACCAAAGCGATTATTGCTTGCAGGACTCCGTCAATAAATAGAATAAATCTGGCATAGGTAAGTACGGTGTATTGTTTTAGTAAATCCTGAGCGATTAGGAATAAAGAAATGGCACTCAATAATCTAAATAAATTATACCAATCCACAAAAGAATTTTTTGTAGTCCAGAAGGAGAGGATTACAAAAATAATGAAATAAAAGAGGGGGTGTTTAATTATTTTGCCAAGAAGAACCTTATTGAATTTTTTTCGATAGACCCAAAGGGATATAAGCAACAGTAAAATATTAAAAATATCAAAGAGAAAAAAAGAAACTTCAAGTTGTCCCTTGAAGCTTTGAATATGTTTAATGTTGGAAAAATTGAATATATACCGAGAGTTGAATGGCAACAGAAAGAAAATTAAATATAGTAAAATAACCTGAATCTTTTTGAGCATAGATTAATTTAAATGGTTAGAATTTAAAATCTTCTAAGAAACAAAGATATTCCGACAATTCCCAATCCGACAAAAACAGATATAATCAAAGCTTTATCCGGAGAGAAAAAGTTGCGTAAGTCAAAGAAGGAAATTACAATCGCAACTATCACAAAAGAAACAAAGATAAAAAACATTTGGTAGATGGGAACATATCTTTCTTCTCGGGGAGGAATAATTAACGGCAGACAAACACTGCTAACAATAATCAAGGCAAAAAACCACAGGGTGAAATGCAACCCATCCGTTTGTAGTAATTGAAAAACGGTAATCATCGCCGTTAAAACAATTGGCAGAATAAAGAAAATCCTTAGAGGAGATTTCATTGGTAAATATAACTTAATGATAAATCGAGCAACCGAGAATTAAGAGTGATTTTATAATCTCCTTAAATACTCGAACATTTTTTATCGTCTAAAGTGTAGCACATTATTTTAGATTTTACCAGAGGGAAACGGTAAAAAAATTGACTGTAAAAAAATAGGGAGTATAATGAAAATATCGGATGATTTACCAATTTTATAATTGTCTAAAAATAATTTTACCTAAATTATTTCCTAAAATTTTAAACTATCCTTAATGATTGTTGAAGTATTTGCAAAATTTACAAATTTTTTAAAAGATAAGAAATTATTGACAATTTTTTTGTTTGTTTTTTTGCTAAGCCCGATTATTGCTTTGGGAAAAACTTGTTATGTGGACGAAGGGGAACATAGTGGAGACGGCAGTAAAGATAAGCCCTACCGGACGATAAGCAAGGCATTAAGTAAAGGATGCGACAAAATTAAAGTAGCCGGCGGTTCTTATTCGGAAAGAATTACCATCCCCGCCGGTGTCAGTTTGGAGGGTAAGGGAAGTAAAACAAAAATTAAAGATAAGGTATTTATGTCAGATGATACCGAAGTGGAAGATTTAAGTATTGAAAATGGTGGTATCGTAGTGACTAAAAATGCCAAAGTTAAAATTAATAAAGTAAAAATAGAAGATTCTCATACCGGCATAGAAACGGAAGGGGGCGGAAAAGTTACGGTGGTAAATTCAACCATCAGTCATAACGGCAAGGGTCTTTATTTGCGTTATGGAACAGACGTTGACTTAAGAAACAGTAAAATCACTCACAATAAAGAAGAAGGGGTGGATATTCGTGCCAATGTGGATGGGATTATTACCGGCAATGCCATCGATAGTAATAAAGAAGGGGGGATAGAGGTAATCGCCGGCAAGTCTCAATTAACTATCAGTAATAACAGTATTCGTTACAATAAAGCCAGTGGAATTGCCATTCAATTTTATAAAGAGAATAGTGGTTTGGGCGGATTAAAAATAGCGGGGAACACTTTAATTGGAAACGGTAATTATGGTGTTGACTGTAAAATTCCCAGCGGAGGTAATCCGGAAAAAAACTATTGGTCTAAGTCCGTTGCTTTTTCTTTTAATAAAATTTCCGGAAACGGTAAAGGGGCTTTGGCCAAATTTTGTAAATTTAGTGTAGAGGAAATGCAACGAGCAACTAAGACGGAAGAAGAAATTAAAGAATTGGAAAGAATAAAACAAGAAAAGAGCGAAGAGGCCAAGCGAAAATTGCGAGAAAAAATGCAAGAAGAATTAAGAAAGAAAAAAGAGGAAGAAGAGAGAGTTAAAAGAGAACAACAAAAAAGAGTTGATTTGGAATTAAAAGATAAAATTGATCAACGACGAGATGAGTATATTAAGCAGTGTAGTTATTCTCAGAACGACCAACAAATTTTTCAGCAACAGAAAAAGTGGCAAATTTTTTTATTCGGTCCGGAGGAGGAAATAATTCAACGACGACAAGAGCGTGAAAATAAATGTCAGGAAGTTATTGTTAAACTGCAAGACAAGTTAAAGGAAATGAAAACGGAAGAAGTAAGAAAAGAGGTGGAAAGCGGTTTATTACAAGAATTAAAAAATCAACAAGAAAAAATCAATAAAGATACGGAAGAATATAAAAATAAATTTGGACTTGTCTCCTGGTTAAAAAAAATATTCGGAAAGAGTTCGTAGGATTATCGGAAAGAGTTCGTAGGATTAAAAGTTGAAGATGTGATTACAAACCGGTCCTGTGGAAAAGTTACTGATTTGACTCATTATTAAAAAAAATAATAAATTCCGGTTAAGATAGGCAAAATAAAACAGTGGCATTCAAGCTGTTTAGCGGGGCAAATATTTCCCCGGAAACGGCACGGCTACTGTTTTTTATTTTCAATTTTTTATTTTTATTTTTAGGCAAAGTTAAAAGTCTAAAGTTTGGTTATTGTATTATCGGGAGATTTAAAAAAGATAATGAAAACGGAGCTCGGAAACAGTTCCATTAAAGATTTTTGGTTGAAAAAAAGAAAAAAGCGTGATAGTATCAGGATGTTAAGGATTTTTAAGATATAAAAATAAATGAAAAAATTTTTTCAAAATCCCAGACTGGTTATTTTATCCGGAACTCCCGGTACCGGAAAAACAACCCTAAGTAAAGGATTAAATGACACTCCGGGATTGCTTGATAAGTTGGCATTAACTTATTTAAGCAAGGATGTTGTAAACAATGCTTTTAGTACCGGTCGGGATAATGAAATTTATTGGAAAACCAGAAACAGTGTGTACAAGATTTTGAATAACTTGGCCCAAGAGAATTTACAACAAGGAAACAGTGTTTTAATAGAAGCAACTTATCGAGGGCAATTA
>CAYORE010000019.1:0-7375 GCA_964406325.1 uncultured Bdellovibrionales bacterium
CTAAACAAACTTTTACAACTGGAAGGAGTAAGTTATTACTATGATACGGACAAGTTTGAAAACAGAGGATTTGATGATCACAAACATCTCGGACTATTAGCTCAAGATGTGGAAAAAATATTCCCCGAATTGGTTTATACGGACAATACCGGCTATCGAGCGGTAGACTATATGGGACTAATATCTCCAATCATAAATTCCATCAAAGAACAACAAGACCTAATCTCCGAAAATACTCTTAAAATAACCGCCAATACTTTAAAAACAGACACTAATATATCCACCATTAAAGAACTCCAAACCAGCGTGGATAGCAATCTGACCATTATCAACCAAACCTTGGTTTCCTTAGATACCAAAATACAAACCAATGAGGAAGAAATAGAGAATAATACAGAAACTTTGGCTACTCTTTCGGAAAACATCAATTCTCTTACAGAATTAACCACCACCTTAACAGAAACCGTTACCAATCATGAAGAAAGAATAGCTCAGTTGGAAACTATCCTAACAAATCAAGGAATAGACTTGGAACAAATAGGAAACAATCCGCAAACTCCAAGCCTAACCAATCTAACCACCGCTTTGGAAACTTTTTCCGATAATCTTTCTCTAATCCAAGAAGAAGATACGGATGAAGAGGGTAATATTGTTCCCAAACAAATATTCTCTCTTTCCGGAGACTTAATCGTAGAGCGATTAAAAGCCCAAAAGATTGAGGCGGAGGAGATTGAGGTGGCGGGGATAACAATTTCTCAAGGTAGAGATAGTGATGAAAGTATTGATTCCGATGCTGTTGATAATTCCGGAATGAGTAAAAATGATTCTTTGGGCAAGATTACTATCCCTCAGGGAATAAAAGAGATTGTTGTGGCGAATAAAATTGTTAAAAATAATAGTTATATTATGTTAACGCCAAATAGGCCGGTTCCGGTTGGTGTATCTGAGATTAGGGAGGGGGAATACTTTAAAATAAGTTTGGAAAAAGTTCTGGATGAGGATTTGGAGGTTAATTGGTTTATCTTAAAAAAGAATGTGCCGTAATTTCTTTTTGAGGGTTTTGTTTCTTAATTTAATTCTTTTTAAGTTGCAACTTTCATAAGTTGTAACTTGTTGTGATATGGTTATAAAAATTAACATAATCAATAAATTAATAATGGGAGTGTTTAAGTTTTAATTTTTGCTACTAACTTTTTTGTGACTTTTAGTCTTCTTGTGATTTTTTGGAATGGAATTTTAATTTTTATTTCCGGGTTTTGTTGTGGTTTCGTTGTTCGGAGGCAATTCTATTTCACTTCTTGACGCACTTCTTTTCTTGATGTAAAATTTAAAAGTGATTGAGTCGATAAAGATGATAGTTGTTGGATGGTTGGTTGTTGTTAACAGAGGCCAGGGTAGCTCAGTTGGTTAGAGCGCGGGACTCATAAGCCCGAGGTCGTGAGTTCAATTCTCACCCCTGGTACATACATTGGTACATTGATTGGCGAGTTAAATTTTAGATTTAAATGTATGCGTATCGGCATAGATATCAGAGCAATCGGCAGGCAACGAACCGGTGATGAAACCTATACTTTGCAGTTGGTAAAAGCGATAGCTTCCGAAGACAAAGAAAATAAATATTTTTTGTATACGGATACCAAAAAAAAAGAAGAAATTGCTCAAATTGAAAAAGAGCTTAACTTGAAAAATGATAATTTTAAAATAGTGTCCATAACTCCGGCAAATAAATTGATATGGACATTTTTTCTTTTGCCCGGGCAAGCTCGTCGGGATGATTTGGATGTTTTGCATGTGCAATATATAGCGCCATTTTTTTTGTCCGGGAAAATAAAACTAATCACTACCATTCACGATATTTCTTTTATGCGATTTCCGCAATTCATTTCTTTCAAAGATCTGTTTGCTTTGAGATTGTTGATACCTCCGTCCTTAAAGCGAGCGGATAAAATAATAGCCGTTTCCGAATTTACCAAACAAGAATTGGAAGATTTTTATAAAATTGATGCCAATAAAATTCAAGTTGTTTATAACGGGGGGGTGGCTCCGGAGTTTGAGAGGGATATTGATGAAAAAGAGGTGTTGAAGTTTAGGGAGGAGTATGGTATTATGAAACCGTACTTATTATATTTGGGAACTCTTCAGCCACGAAAAAATATTTCCTTTTTGATTGAGGTTTTTGTACAACTTAAACTTAAGAGAAAAGAAAAAATAATTGAAGATTTGGAATTGGTTATTCGGGGACAAAGAAAGGGTTATAATTATGATCAAAGATTGGAAAGTGCTTTGAAAGAAGTTTCTCAAAAACATCCCGATATATATTCCCAAATTAAATTTGTGGATTATATATCAAATGAGAGAATTCCTCTGATATTCAAAGGGGCGGAAGCGTTTTGTTTTCCGTCGCGGTATGAAGGTTTTGGATTACCCCTGTTGGAGTCTATGTCTCAAGGAACTCCGGTAGTAACCGGAAACTCTTCTTGTTTGCCGGAGATTGTAGCCGACGCCGGCTTGATTTGTCGAGAAAATGATTATGAGGATTGGTTGGAAAAAATATTTAAAGTTTTGACGGACAAGTTATTAAGAGAGAAAGTTGTGCAAAAAGGATATGAGCGAGTATCGGACTTTTCTTGGCGAAAAAATGCTCAAGAAACAATAAATTTGTATAAAACATTTAAAAATAAAAATTATTAATTTAAAAATATGGCGATTTCCGTAGTTCCCAAGAAAAAAAGATTTTATCAACGCTGGTGGTTTTGGTTACTGTTGGTTGTTGGTGTTTTTGCTATCGGTTTTTTGGCTTTTTCGTATAAAACCGGGGCGGTTCTTAATAAAATTTCCAGTAGTGACAAATCCGTTCTTGGCAGTTTATTTGGAGTAGTTAGTAATCAAGAAATTAAAAAGAATGATGATGGTCGTACCAATATTTTATTATTGGGAATGAGGGGGCGAAATGTTCCCGGAGGAGGATTGTTGGCGGATAGTATTATGGTTGTTTCCATTAAAGATGATGAGAATAAGGTTGCTTTAATATCTATTCCCAGAGATTTGTATGTAAAGGTGCCGGGAGAAAAATATCGATCAAAAATTAATGCCGTTTACGCTCACGGAGCAGAGAATGGAGATGATGTGCAGGGATTAAAGGAAATGGAAGAAGTGGTTGGTATTGTTACCGGTTTATCTATAGATTACGGAATGGTTATTAATTTTGCCGGCTTTAAACAGTTGATAGATGCGGTGGGTGGAGTGGATATTGTATTGGAAACACCTTTTTATGAAACTCATCAATTTGTACAAGGTAAAGAATGCGGAGGGCAGTTTACCTTGCCCAAGGGGAAAAATACTTTAGATGGAGAAACGGCTCTTTGTTATGCTCGGGCTCGAGAAAATACTTCTGATTATGATAGGGCGAAGAGACAGCAAGTTATCATTCAGGCCCTGAAGGATAAGTTAGTTTCCCTGGGGACTTTGACGGATTTTAATAAAGTGAATAAGATATTAAATGCTTTGGGAGATAATGTAAAAACCGATATGTCTGCCGGAGAAATGAAAAAGATGTTTCAAAAATACTCCCAAATGGATAATCCGGAAATTTTCCAAAGAGTATTTGAAAATTCTCCGGAAGGATTGTTGATGGTTCCGCAGAACGCTCCCGCTTCCGCCGGTTTTATTTTAGTACCTCGGGCCGGCTGGGATAATTATTCGGAGATACATCGGGTTTGTAAGGATATTTTTGAGTTGGCTCCTCAAAGTGACATTAAGCCGGTTAAACAATATACCAGACCGGCACCAAAGGTTGATGAAAAAAAGAAGAAGAAAAAAAAGAAATAGTATTCCGAATAATTTAATTTTTCCGTTGATTTTTGATGATACTAAATTGATTTGTTGATTATGTCTAAAAAAGAACTTTCCATCATTATTACGGCCTATGGCAAACCGGACCTGTTGGAACTTTGTATAAATTCCATTCAAGAAAAAATAGGTAAAGAAATTGATTATGAAATTATTGTCAGTTCCAGTGCCACCGAAGAGGCGACTTATGATTTAATGAGGGAAAAATTTTCTCGGTTGATTTTTTTGCCTCATAAAAAAAATGTTGGTTTTGGATTTGTTGCCAATGATGGTCTAAAAAAAGCGCGGGGGAAATATCTTTTCATCATTAATCACGACATTATTATTAAAGACCAAGCTATTCAGAAATTATTGGCTTACATTAAAGCACATAAAAGTGTTGGCTTGGTTGGTCCGAGATTGATTAATTTTGACGGCAGTATTCAAAATTCCGCTTTTAAATTTTATAATTGGCAGACTATTGTTTACCGACGAACATTTTTTGGAAAGTTTGGTTTTGCTAAAAAGCATTTGGAGAAGTTTTTGTTAAAGTCGGAATTGGAAAAAAATGAGCCGATTGAGGTGGATTGGATTATGGGGTCGGCAATGATGACTACGGCTGAGGCTGTTAAAAGAGTTGGCGGTTTTGATACGAGATTTTTTATGTATTTTGAGGATGTGGATTGGTGTTGGCGATTTTGGCAGTCCGGTTATAAAGTTGTTTATAATCCGACGGTAAAGGTGGCTCATTATCACGGTAAAGCCAGTTTAAATAAAAATGTTTTGCAGGCTTTATTTCTTAATCGTTATACCAGAATTCATATTGCCAGCGCTTGGAAATTTTTTCAGAAACATCGGTTGGAAAAAAGACCTCATTAAGATTTTAATTTATTATGACTATTGATAATATGATAACAGAAGAAAAACAAAGAGAGGGGGGAGAAAATGAGGAGAATAAATCAATGGAAGATAAAATTGTTTTTAATAATAAATCCTCTAATAAACCCTCTTTTGATGATAGTTTTTATACAAACAAAAAATTTAAGAAGGACGGAAATAGCGAAGGAATATTTAAAGGATTTGGTTATCATCTTTTAGCGATTGTAATTCTTACAGGAGTTTTTTATTTAGGGGTTGGCTGGGGAAAACATCTTTCCGCTCCGGTTGTCGCTACTAATGATGTGACCGATTTTATTCAAAGATTATCAAATCCCAAAGATATTTTTGCCCGTGATCCGGAAGCGGGAAAACCGGAAAAAATAGATTTTAATATTTTTTGGGATGTTTGGAAAAAAGTTGACCAAAATTATGTTAGTCAGGATACGGTCAAGGATACTAAAAAACGAGTTTACGGTGCTGCTAAGGGAATGGTGGCGGCTTTGGGTGATCCCTATTCCAATTTTTTTGATCCGGAAGAAAGTGAAGAATTTAATACGGAGTTGGATGGTAAATTTACCGGTATTGGAGCGGAATTGACAATTCAGGATGGTATTTTAACAATTGTTGCTCCCATAGAAGGTATGCCGGCGGAGAAAGCGGGATTGTTGGCCGGCGATAAAATTATTAAAGTAAATGATGAGTTGACCAGTGATATGACCATTGAAGATGCGGTCAAAAAAATAAGAGGAGAAAAGGGAACGGAGGTTGTTTTAACGGTTTTGCACAAAGGAGCCAAAGAAACAGACGAGATTAAAATAATCAGAGATGAGATAGATATTAAGAGTGTTGTTTACGAAAAAAAATCGGGAAATATCGGGTATGTCAGAATAAAAGGTTTTATGGATGATACAGCCAAGGAGTTTGACGAGGTGGTATCCAAGATATTGGCTGATGGGGATAAAGGTTTGATTGTAGATGTTCGCAGTAATCCCGGCGGAAATTTACAGGTGGCAATAGATGTTATTTCCAAATTTATTCCCAAAGGAGAAGTGGTTCTTTGGGAGAGGGATAGGAATAATAAAGAAACGGCTTATCGGGCGATTGGTGGAGAGGAGCTTAAGAATATTCCGGTAGTGGTTTTGATAGATGGTGGTTCTGCCAGTGCTTCGGAAATTTTGGCCGGAGCATTGAGGGACGATCGGCAAAGTTTGTTAATTGGAGAAAAAAGTTTTGGTAAAGGTTCCGTGCAATCTTTAGAGCCGTTGCGAGATGGGTCCAGTTTGAAAATTACCATCGCCAAGTGGCTAACTCCTTCCAAGCAATCTATTCACGAAATTGGAATTGAGCCGACAATTGAAGTGAAATTGACTTTGGATGATATAAAAAATAAGAATGACAAACAATTGAAAAAAGCGATGGAAGAGATTAAAAAACAGATTCAGTAAACAAATTGACAGTTGACAGAGCGGATTATTTTGGTTAGTATAACAGAGTTGATTGTTGGGGGTGATTTGTTGTTGTTTGGAGTAGGATTTTAAGCGCCATTAGCTCAGTTGGTAGAGCAGTCGCCTCTTAAGCGAACGGTCGGGAGTTCGAATCTCTCATGGCGCACGAGTTGATAGACAGGGTGTTTCCGTCCTAACAGGTGGTTAATCGAGAGGTTGAGAGTTTTTTATAGCATATTGATTAAGATAGTTTTATTGGAAAATGCATTCGTAGCTCAATTGGATAGAGCACTTGGCTTCGGACCAAGGGGTTGCAGGTTCGAGTCCTGCCGAATGCACTAAAGTTTTATAGTGTTTGGTTGGTGTTCTTTTTGGAGATAAGTGTTTATTGGTCGGTGGAGAGTTTAAACCGGCATTCGTTGGTTAAAGCCAGCATTCGCCGGTTAAAACCAGCATTCGCCGGTTAAAAATTTGAAAAAGATAGTTTGCAGGATTAAAATAGATTAAAATTTGGCGGTAAATTGGAGGGGGTTTCGTTGTCGCTCTGTTACGAGTTTGCTCCCCTGAATGAATTGATATTTGGTGTACAGACGGACTGGAATTGAGCTTGGGGGAAAATAATTTAATAAAAGAAAATAATTTAATAATAATTAAAATAAAATTATGGGTGCCTTAATTACTTTATTGGTTATGTTGTTGATGGCAACCTTGGTTTCCATTCGACAAATTAATCAATATGAAAGGGGGGTGGTTTTTACTTTGGGGAAATTTACCGGGATTCGTCAACCGGGTTGGCGCTTGGTAATCCCGATTTTTCAAAGGATGCGAAAGGTGGACATTAGAACTAAAACGGTGGATGTTCCTGATCAGGAAGTAATCACCAAAGACAATATTCCCGTTAATATTAATGCGGTGGTTTATTATAAAATAATAGATTCTGCCAAGGCTGTTTTGGAAGTGGAAAATTTTTTCTACGCTATTTCTCAGTTGGCGCAAACAACAATGAGGAATGCTGTGGGGGAAAGAACTTTGGATGAATTATTACAAAGACGAGCAGAGATAGCGGAAACCATTAAAAAGGAATTGGATTTAAAAACGGATAAGTGGGGAATTGATGTGGAGGCCTTGGAATTGAAAGATGTTATTATTCCGGAGAATTTAAAAAGAACAATTTCCAAAGAAGCGGAAGCGGAAAGGGAGAAAAGAGCTGTGATAATTAAAGC
>CAYORE010000020.1:0-11235 GCA_964406325.1 uncultured Bdellovibrionales bacterium
TTCAGCAAATGCATATCCAAAATTTTTTATTGGAATTCAAATAAGAGAATAAATTATTAGAAAGTAAAAATAATTAAAACAAAACTATGAAAAAATATTTTTAAAAAATCAATTACTTAATTTTTAATAAATTCTTATTCACTTCATTTTAAAAGATGCACAAGACTCTTAATTAAATAATAAAATTATGAAAAAAATAGTAACAATTGGTGGAGGGACGGGGAGTTTTACCTTACTTTCCGGATTAAAAGAATACGCTGTGGACATTTCCGCAGTGGTTTCCATGGCGGATAATGGTGGGTCAACCGGTCGATTGAGAGATGAGTTGGGAGTTTTGCCTCCCGGTGATGTTCGCCAGTGCTTGGTAGCCCTTAGTAATTCTTCAGAAACTTGGCGAGAATTGATGAATTATAGATTTGAAGGAGGAGATTTAAAGGGACATAATTTTGGCAATCTCCTTTTGTCCGCTTTGGAAAAAATCGGTGGAAATTTTACCAACGGTTTGCGAGAGGCTGCTAAAATTTTAAATATCAAGGGTTGGGTATTGCCAGTTTCGGAGCAGAAAATGAATTTAGGTATTAAGTTGAAAAACGGGCAGGTTTTAATCGGAGAAAAACATTTAGACGACAATAAGGGAGTTAGAAAATACGGTATTGAAAAAGTTTTTCTCAGGCCAAAAGTCAAAGCTAATCCGAAAGTTATTGAGCGCATCAAGAAGGCCGATTTGATTATTCTCGGTCCCGGAGACCATTACGGTTCCATCATTCCCAATTTGTTAGTTGATGGTATTCCCGAAGCTATTCAGAAATCAAAAGCTACGGTAATTTATAATTGTAATTTAACCAATAAGCGCGGTGAAACGGAGGGTTTTGATTTGGATAAATATGCCCAAGAAATTAATGGTTATTTGGGAGGAGATAGAATTGACTTGGTGATTTACCCCAGTGGTCGTCCCACCAAAGAAATGATTGCTCGCTACGAAAAGAAGGAGGGAAAAAATAGCATAGTGTCTTTTCAGCCAAATAAAATACCCCAAAGAACATACAAAATTGTCAAAGCCGATGTCACCAGTAAAACAATCATCAAAAAAAATGCCAATGATTTAATAGCGGAAACCCGTTCTTTTATCAGGCATGATTCCAGAAAATTAGCTAAAGTAATGATGCTTTTAGCCGAACAAAAAGAATACAAAAAAATGATCAAAAAAGTAATTTAACAGTTGGTTAAAAATGTAGAGAAAGTATTTTTCATCGCAAATTTTCCGGTTGTAATTTTTGGTCATAATATTTAAAATAACACCATAAGCAAGATAATCCTGTCGGAAACTTGCGGTATTTGTTGTTTTCTCTTCCTTTTTATGGTATAGTTTGAAGTGTGTGGTAATTGCAACCAAAAAAAATAAAACTTAGCGAATTTAAAAAAGCTATGAATTTTTTGAAAAAAATAACCGTCTCAAAACGAAAGAAAAGTGATTTAATGTTGTCTTTGGATATAGGGACAGAGTGGGTGAAGGTTGTATTATTTAAAATTGATGATGAAAAACAAAAGGGAGTGGTTATTGGACAAGGACAAGTCAGACAAAGGTTGGGCAGTATGACTTCCGGAGCGGTTAGTGATATTAAAAGTGTTATTGCCACTTGCCGAGAAGCGATTGCTCAAGCGGAGGAGCAGGCCAAAGTTCAAAAAGTGAAAAAAGTCATTATGGGTATTGCCGGAGAATTGGTTAAGGGGACTACCACCACCGTTCATTATGAAAGGGCTAATCCGGAAATACGCATTGACTTACCGGAGCTTAGGAATATTTTACAGAAAGTTCAATGGAAGGCCTTTGACAGAATTAAAAAACAACTTGCTTGGGAGACCGGGCAGGAGACCATAGATGTTCGCTTGATTAATGCTGCTATTGTTAGTGTGAAAATTGATGGTTACCGCATTACCAACCCGATGGGTTTTCAGGGACGGGATGTGTCCATTAGTATTTTTAATGCTTACGCTCCGATGATACATTTGGGGGCGCTGCAGAGAATAGCTGATGAGCTTGGCTTGGAAGTGGTTTCCATCGCCGCTGAACCTTATGCTATCGCTCAATCTATCGGTGTTTACGGAGATCCGGATTTTGGTGCGGTTATTATAGACATCGGTGGTGGCACAACGGATGTAGCGGTTATCAGAAATGGCGGATTGGAAGGAACGGTAATGTTTGCTTTGGGTGGTAGGGCTTTTACCAAAAGATTGGCTAAGTCCTTTGGAGTTAGTTTTAATGAGGCTGAACAAATAAAAATACAATATGCCACCGAAGGAATTAGAGCTGACTGGGCGGTTAAGATTGATAAAATTTTTAAGGAAGATTGTTCCGTTTGGCTTTCCGGACTGGAAATAGCCTTTGAAAGTTTTCGCAGTCAAGAAGCCCTTCCTTCCAGAATTTTGCTGTGTGGAGGCGGTAGTGGATTACCAATTATCAGGAAGACATTGCTTAATGGGCAGTGGAAAGAAGATTTGCCGATTTCCAACAGTTTACAAGTCAGTTATTTGCAGCCTCGGGACATTGTCAATGTTATAGATCAGACCGGACAGTTGATTACTCCCCAATCAGTAGCTGCCTTGGGATTGGCTAGCTTAGCGGTTAATATGAAATTTGACGATGATGAAATAGTCAATGATGTCCTACGGAAAGCCGTTAAGATAATTCAAGATTAATTGACAAAAAGATGTCTTTCGATTGAATTCTGAAAACATTTTGTTTTGTAACTTTTAAATATGAAAAGCTATGCATCAAACCATATACATTGATGTTGATGAAGAAATAACCGGTATCTTAGATAGAATTCGCCAGGAACAGGTGATGGAAATATATTTGGTTGTTCCCAAGGGAGCGATGCTAATCAATAGCATTATAAATCTGAAGTTATTAAAAAAGGAGGCGGAGAAAATGGGTAAAAATGTAGTCATTGTTGCTCCCAATGATAAGCGTTCCAGAAACATAGTGGAAAGATCCGGTATAAGAGTGGAAGCATATAATGAACAAATTAACAAAAATATTCCCAAAACGACAGACCTGAATAATCGGAGTAGTTTGAGTGACTTGCAACAAACGGTTAGCGAGGCAAGTGAGGAAACTCAAAGAGAAATCCAAGAGGAAGAAGTAAGTTTGGGAAGTAGTTCGTTCTTCAGCGGTAAACCGGCTTCCGCAACGACAGCTGAAGCAAATTCAAAAATAAACACTCCGGAGAATAAATCGTTTGCTAAAAAACAAATAGTTACACCGAAACCGCCAGTCAAAGAGGAGAGTTCTTTTGGAGGCGGGAATAAAGAAGATGCCGGCTTCGGTTATTTCAATGATTTGCAAAAACATAATTTGGACAACGATAAATCATCTTCCAATCAACGAGCTACCGATAAAAAATCATTTTTTGTCCGGCATAAATTTTTATTGGGAGGCGGAGTGATTTTGGCTATTTTATCTCTGGCGGGACTTGGTTGGTTCTTTGTCAATTATCCGAAATTGGAAATAGTTATCCATCCTTTATCAAAAGAAATTGATCAGGAAGTTAAAATTATTGCCCAAGAGGGCAATGAGGAGGTTGATTTAGATAATAAAAAAATACCCGGTGAATATTTGGAGATGTCTGTGGAAAAAACTATGGAGTTTGATGCCACCGGCAGTAAAATTGTAGACAAAAATGCCAGTTTAGCCGAAGGAACCGTAACTATTTATAATCATTTTTCAGACAAACCCCAACCATTGGTGAAGACTACCAGAGTATTGTCTAAAAAAGACAAAAAGTTATTTCGTCTTACCAAAACAATCGTTGTTCCCGGAATGAATGGTGAAGAGCCTGGTAAGATAGAAGTATCCGTTCGCGCCGACAAGCCCGGAAAAGAGTTTAATATCGGTCCGGATGAATTCACTATTGAGGGGTTTAAGAGCAAGCCGGAAAAATATAAAAAATTTAAAGTTGTTTCTTCCGAACCTATGACCGGAGGTGACTTGTCTGATGATGCCAAAACTAAAAAAGTTGTTACCAAAAAAGATTTGGATTTGGCTCGACAGAAAACCATTGAGGCCTTGGATGAAGATATTTTGACCGAAGTTAAAAAAAGATTAAATCCCAATCAAGAGGTGATTGAAGATTCCATTGTTAAAGAAATTGTTTCCAGTAAATCTTCTCGTCAAGAGGATGCTGTAGCCGATAAATTTTCCTATACGGTTGTTTACAAATTGAAATTAATAGCCTTTGACAAGAATGACGCTCGGCAAGTTATTGCCGAAGCTATCCGGGAAGATTTGCAACAAAATTATGAGTTGGACAACAATTTTCAAGTAGAGTATAAAAGGGGTATTGCCGATTTGGATAAAAAAACTTTAACTATTTATGCCAATGTTACGGGCAAGGCCTGGTTTAAAGTTGATCGAGAAGAATTAAAGCGAGCCATCGCCGGCACCGACGGGGAAGTTACCAAGCAATCTTTAAATAGAGATGCCGGAGTGGATACGGCGGAATTAAAACCTACTCCCGCTTGGTTAAATAAGTCTCCCAAAAATTTAAATAAAATAACCATTCGGGTTATCCGGCAAGAATAGATTTTCAATTTAAAGTGTATTAATTGATTGCTGAAAGTTTAATTTATTGAATTTTGCGCACGATGAAAAAAGAATTAGTGGGAATTAACGGATCTTTTTTGAGGAAACCTGCCACCGGTATCGGGCAGGTTTCTTGGCATTTCCTTCAATGCCTGATTCAAGACAAAAAAAATAAGGACGGAATTAAATTTATCATTTACATAGAAGAAGAGTTGGGAGAGGATTTTTCCTTGCCGAGCAGTCAAGATTTTGAATTTAAAATTATTACCGGATGGTATAAAAGGGATGATTTGGTTCGGAAGATTTTGTGGGAAAAATTTTGGCTACCGAAACAAATCAAAAAAGATGGTTGTCAAGAATTCATCAGTTTATATCAATCAACAACAATCCTTTCTTCAAGAGTTAAGCATTTGATGATTGTTCATGATATTGTACCGAAAGTATTTCCCGAGTATTTAAACAATTGGCGGAAAAAAATATATTACGGTTTGGTAGATAAGGCAATTAAGAAAGTTTCAAAAATTTTAACCATTTCTAAATTTTCCCAACGGGAAATTTCCAAAGTTTATGATATTGATTTGTCTGGGATAAAAGTTGATTATATTGCTTGCGACCCGATTTTTCAACAGGAGATTTCTTCTCAGAAACGAACAGACATTTTAAAAAAGTACAAGTTGTCATCGGAACGAAAATATATTTTTAATTTTGGTGGTTTTGATGTACGAAAAAATGTCGGACGAACTATTGAGGCTTATGGAGAATTAATGAATGAAAAAATCAAACAGGGAGCGGAGTTGACAGAATTGCCTCAATTGGTGTTGGGGGGACAATTTCACAAACATTTGGTTCCCTTGGTAACGGATATTGAAGAAAAAATTAAAGAAACTTGTCAAAAATATAATCTGAAAACAAACTTGTTCCAACCAATCGGTTTTGTGGAACAAGTGGACCTGCCGGCCTTGTATCAATCGGCGGAAATTTTTGTTTATCCTTCTCTTTACGAAGGTTTTGGTTTGCCGGTGCTGGAAGCAATGTGGTCCAAAACTCCGGTGGTAACCTCCGGGACAAGTTCTATTCCGGAAGTTATCAGTGAAGAGGCGGGATATTTAATTGATAACCCGAACAACATGGTTGAAATAAAAATTCAACTGCAAAAGGCCTTGGAAGATTCTCCGGAAAACAGAGAACAAAAAATTTCACTGGCTTACCAAGAAGCTCAAAAATTTTCTTGGCAAAAATTCACCGAGCAAATTATAAAGGTGATTTTAAAGTAATAGCAATCGGATTGTAATCTGACTGTTTCTCACTCCACAAGTTTTGCTTGTGGAGTTGTGGAGTTGTAGTGGAAAATAAGCAAGATTTATTTTTAGCAGGGCGTTTCCAATAATATGCAGCAAGGGTATATTATTGGAAACAAGTGATTTTAAAAAATGCTGATAGACAGTAAAATTATGAAAGATAAAAAAACTAACAAAATTATGAAAGGCAAAAAATCTGAAAATTATAAAAATAAGGACGAGGACAAAAAAACTGATGAAGTAAAACTCTCCAGGGTTTTTTATTACTATTGGAAATATGCAAAGAAGTACAAGTGGTGGTTTTTATTGGTTTCTATTTTGGTATCAGCCGGTTCAGTTGGATTTCAGGTTGGGGTTCCTTATATCTCCAAGAAAATGGTTGATGTTTTAACAAGCAATGAAGATTGGTCAAGGATAATGCTCTATTTCTGGTTGATATTATCTTTATTTTTTGTTGCTACCGTAATTAACAGAACCGCCGCCCATTTAGCTATTAAATATGGAGTGGAGTGCCTGAATGATTTGATAAAATTTACCTTTGCTGAAATTACCAATAAATCCATGTCTTTTTTTAATGGTGTGTTTGGAGGAGCATTGATAAATCAGATGGAAAAATTTGTGGTTTCTTTCGATGTTTTAAGGCAAGGATTGACGGAAGATTTGCTGAAAATTATTTTAAAAGTCATTTTTGCTATTGGGATAATATTCTGGGTTGATTATCGGATAGGAGTTATTTTTACTATTTGGTTTATGAGTTATATTGTGGTTACCGCATTAATGTTTAAAAAGAAAATGGTTCTTGATTATAACAAAGCAAGATTGGTTTCTAAAAGAATTGGGACAGCGGCAGATACAATTGGGAATATGTTGAATTTAAAATCTTTTAGCGCCTACAATCGAGAACAAGAGTACTATTCTCAGGTAACCGATAATAGTCGGGATGCAGTTAGGCGTTCATGGTATTGGGGAAATTTACAGACAACAATTACCGGACTATCATTTGTAATACTGGAATTTTTTGCTTTGGGAATAGGATTAAAATTGTGGCGAGAAGGAGAACTTACTGTTGGTGATATTATATTAATTCAAGGGTATGTGTCTACATTTTTAGTAAGTCTATGGTCAATTGATAATTTATTTAGAAGAATAGTCCAAGCTATTTCCGACGCTAAAGAAATGGTGGCTATTTTTGATCAGGAGGTTGAGGTGCAAGATATTAAAGGCGCAAAAGAATTGCAAGTTTCTCAAGGGGAGATAGTTTTTCAAGATGCGGTTTTTTCTTATCCAAACCAAAAAGAAAATGTTTTTAATAAATTTAACCTAACCATTCCGGCCGGACAGACGGTGGGGTTGGTTGGGACCAGCGGAGCAGGCAAGACAACTATCACCAAATTATTATTAAGATTTTCTGATTTAAGTTCGGGAAAAATATTAATAGATAATCAAGATATTTCCAAGGTTACCCAAGACTCCTTGAGAAATCAAATTGGCTATGTTCCTCAAGAACCGGTCCTTTTTCATCGTTCAATTTACGAAAATATTGCCTATGCTAAACCGGGAGCAACCGAAAAGGAAGTTTTAGAGGCGGCTAAAAAATCCTATGTTGATGAATTTGCACAGACACTGGAACAAGGTTATGATACAATGGTAGGTGAAAGGGGCGTTAAACTTTCCGGCGGACAAAAACAGAGGATAGCTATCGCCAGGGCTTTTTTAAAGAATGCCCCCATTCTAATTTTAGACGAAGCCACTTCCGCCTTGGATTCGGTTTCTGAAGAATTAATTCAAGACGCCCTGTTTAAATTGATGCAAAACAAAACGGTTATTGTAGTCGCCCATCGGTTGAGCACGGTGCAACGATTGGATAGAATACTTGTCATTGAGGATGGCAAAATCTTGGAAGATGGTAATCACGAAGAATTGTTGCAAAAAAGAAATGGTTTGTATGCCGGCTTCTGGAAAAAGCAAACAAAGAAATTTGAATAAAAATTAATACATTTAAAAAATAAAAAAATGAGCAAAAAAGAAGCAATTCTAACAAGAGAATCTCTTCCGTCTGTTCCGTTAAATCAGGTACGAGCGAATATTTTTAAACGGTTGAAAGATGAATTATTTAAGGAACGATTTGAAGGGTGGATGCAAAATAATAATTCAATGATAGAAAGCGGTATGGCAAGCATTGACCGTGAAGTGAAGATGGAAAAAGCAGAGGTTGTAGAATTATTTTTTCAATCAGCGGAGGAGTTGATTACGGCATTTTATAGAAAAGTCCGAGAGAACGATTTGGACCCGGTGGAAACATTTCAAAAGATTGACTGGGAAAAATACTTTTCGGAATTGTTTTCGGATTATCAAACAATGACAAAGTTACTCGTTTATAATTCCAAAGATAATGAGTTAAAAAAAATAGATAAAAAAATAATTAAGAAAAAGCTACCATATTTAAGAATTGCAGATATGTTGGATTTATGGGCGGAATATACCGGAGAGGGTGACAGTGATATTAAAGAATTTAGTACATATAGAATTAAACAAGCTATTATGATAGCTGGCAACGAAGCAAAGGAATTTTTGTCTGGAGCCAAAAAATATATTGATAGCTTAAGAGAAAGTGAAGATTTTAAAATGTTTACTAAATCACAATTGCAAAAAGTTTTTTTCGATAAATATGGAAACAGGCGAAAAGTGGAGAAGGTGTTGAATGAATATAAAGAGCAAATAAACAAGTTTGATAATAAGGATCATTTATTGACTATGCAATATATTACGAGGGCTATTGTTAGTAGAAGTAAAAATGCTGAGACATACCTGAATGTTGCTCGGGATAGCTTGCAAGAGGTGTATACTGAAATAGAAGAAAAGATAATTAACAACATAACGAATTATAGTAGGGGAGAAGGGATAAATAATAAAGTTAAAGGAGTGATAAGAAAGTATATTTTAGGCAGTGTAACAAGCAGATCGGTGCAAGAGATACAAAAAAGAAAAAAGGAGGTTTTAAGAGCTTTAGGAGAAATAAATTGGGAGGAACTTGCCGATGAAATGGATAGTGATTTTGGCAATATAGCGGAAGTGTTAGATAAACCTGAAAATAGTATTCCGAAAAAAATTCGTCCATTGATTATGGCTATATTTTTGAAACATGATAAAATCGGGAATGTTATAAAAGAGGTTTGATAATAATTTAAATTATTTTGTAAAGTTGATAATAAAATGATTACCCAGGAAATAAAAACCAGAGTGGAAAAATTAAAAAAAACCATTGACGATTATCGCTATCGCTACCATGTTTTGGATGACCCGACGGTTACGGATGAAATTTATGATTCTTTGATGGAAGAATTACGCAAATTGGAAAAAAAATATCCGGAATTAAAAACACCGGATTCACCCACTCAGCGAATCGGTGGAAAACCCTTGAATAAATTTACCAAAGTTAAACATCGGCTCAAGCAATGGTCATTAGACGATGCTTTTTCCTTGGCAGAGTTGAAAGATTGGGAGGAGAGAAATGCTAAAATTTTAGCCAAGACCAAACTTCCCGCCGACCAATATAAAAAGTATAAAAAAGAATTAAAAAATTATACGGTGGAGGTTAAAATTGATGGTTTGAAAATAATTTTAGAATACGAAAAGGGCTTGTTAATTCAGGGAGCGACTCGAGGAGATGGTATTATCGGCGAAGATGTGACGGAAAATATCAAAACCATTCAAAGTGTTCCTTTGCAACTCCGTCAACCGCTTACTCTCACCGCCGTTGGAGAATGTTGGTTATCCAATTCGGAATTGGAACGATTAAACGCAGAGCGACGACAACGAGGAGAAGCGGAGCTGGCCAATTCCCGCAATGCCGCCGCCGGCTCTATTAGGCAACTTAATCCAAGAGTTGCCGCTTCCCGCAAGTTGGATTCTTTTATTTATGATTTAAATTGGCTGGCTCCCGGACAAAAAATTTCCGGTCGGGAAGTAAAATTTCCCCCAACTCAAATTGAAGAATTAAAATTTTTAGAAGAGTTGGGCTTTAAGGTGAATAAGAATTACACCCTTTGTCGCGGTTTGACGGAGGTGCAAAAAATATATGATGACTGGAAAGAAAAAAGAAATAAACAAGAGTACGGTATTGACGGTTTGGTTTTGAAAATAAATTCCCGTGAATTGCAACAGGTTCTCGGTTATACCGGCAAATCACCTCGTTTTGCCATCGCTTATAAATTTCCAACGGAAAAAGTAACGACGATTATTGAAGATATAAAATTGCAAGTGGGAAGAACAGGCGTCTTGACTCCGGTAGCAATTTTGCGACCGGTAAGAGTGGCGGGGTCGGTGGTTTCTCGAGCAACTCTACACAACGAATCGGAAATCAGACGCAAAGATATTAAAATCGGTGACACGGTGGTAATTCACAAAGCGGGAGATGTTATTCCGGAGGTGGTGGAGGTGATTAAAAAAATGCGTACCGGACAAGAAAAGAAATGGCAAATGCCCCAAAAATGTCCAATGTGTTCCGGTGAAGTAAAAAAAGAAAAAATTCTTGACAGCAAGAAAAAAGACAGCGTTGATTATTATTGCAATAATCCTCACTGTTTTGCCGTTGAGAAAGAAAAATTAATTCACTTTGTTTCCCGAAAAGGATTTAACATTGAAGGATTGGGGGAGAAAATTATTGAGCAATTGGCGGCCGAAGGATTAATCGCTTCACCGGCGGATATTTTTTATTTAAAACAAGGTGATTTGGAGCCTCTGGAGAGATTTGCGGAAAAATCCGCTCAGAACCTGGTGGAAGCGATTGAGGAAAGTAAAAAAATAGAGCTACCCAATTTTTTATTTGCTTTAGGCATTCGTCATCTGGGGGAAGAAAATTCTTATTTGATAGCCAAGGAAATGTTTAATGAAAATTCTCCGTTATATTTTAAAAAACACTCTTTGAAAAAAATTGAAAATCCGACAGATTTGGTGCGATATTTTCGAGATTTAAACAAAGAAGATTTGTTGCAAATTAACGGCTTGGGTGAAAGAATGGTGGAGAGTATTTTACGATGGTTTAACGACGACAAGAATTTACAAACTCTTGAAAAAATGGAACGGGCCGGAGTACGCTTTGTTGTTGAAAACCTTATTGTTCAAAAAAAGAAAAATAAAAATGTTCAAGATAAAACCTTTGTCCTTACCGGTGCCTTACAACATTTTACTCGGGAGGAAATGAAAAAAAAGATTAAGGAATTGGGCGGAAAAATCAGTTCGTCAATTTCTAAAAATACGGATTACTTATTGGTCGGTGATAAGCCGGGCAGTAAATTGGAAAAAGCAAAAAAACTGGGAACCAAAATAATCACCGAAGATGATTTTGAAAAAATG